>CAZTKV010000007.1:1824-4364 GCA_964614285.1 uncultured Chitinophaga sp.
CTGGCTGCTTCACCGGAAATGCCTGTATCAATTTCATCGAAGATCATCGTGGGCAGATCAACAGATTGTGCTACTAACGATTTAATGCAAAGCATCAGGCGGCTGAGTTCACCGCCACTGGCTACTTTGCGCACCGGCTGAAATTGCCCGCTTCTATTAGCATCAAAAAGAAAATCGATTGTATCTGCTCCGAAAAAATTCAATTCAACAGGTTTTATATCCACTTTAAGTTTTGCATTGGGCATTCCTACCTGTACCAGCAGCTTATTTACTTTATCCTCCAGCGGTTTTACCTGCTTTTTCCGGCCTTCAGCTATCTTTTTAGCAAGCAGTATGGCATCAGCAAAAAGTTTATCCCTTTCTTTTTCTTTTTGCTGAATAGCATTATCAATATGGAGTACTGCCTGTAGTTTAGCTGCTAATTGTTTTTGAATGTCAAGCAGTTCATTGGTAGAACTGACACCATGCTTTTTTTGCAGCTTGTATCCCATTGAAAGCCGTTCATTCAATCGCTCTATTTTTTCAGGATCATAATTGATATGCTCACTGATGCGGTCTATATCTTCAGCGATGTCCTGTAATTCAATTTGTGCTGATTGTAACCGTTGCAGCAGAGCAGGCAGGTCCGGATGATAAGAAGCATAGATATTCAGTTGGTTCAGCAATACTTTTAGCTGCTGCACTACGGGGCTTTCACTTTCCCTGAGTTCAAAATAGGTTTTATTTAATGCGGCTTTGATACCTTCGGAGTTATTCAACAATTTCAGTTCTGCATCAATTTCTTCCAGTTCATTTTCCCTGAACCCTGCTTCTTCCAGTTCTGTGAACTGGAAACGGTTATAATCAGCCTCCTTATCAAATTGCAGTTGCTGCTTTTTTAATTCTTCACACTCTTTTTTCACCGATTGCCATTGCTTAAAGAGTTGCTGGTAATCATCAATAACCGAAAAATGTCCTGCCAGGGCATCCAGCACTTCCCGCTGAAATCCTGATTCACCCACCTCTGATGTATCAAACTGCTGGTGCAGATCTACCAATAATGAACTCAACTCCTGGAGCTGTGAAAGATTCACAGGAGTATCGTTTATAAATGCCCTTGATTTACCATTGACTCCTATTTCCCGCCTTAACACCAACTCATCATCCGCATCCAGTTCATTTTCTTTCAAAAATGCAAGCACTGCCTTTTTCTTATCTGCTTTGAACACTCCTTCCACCACACATTTCTTTTCTTTATTCACCAGTGCAGTTGAATCAGCCCTGTTTCCGAGAATCAATCCCAAAGCACCAACAATAATGGACTTACCGGCACCAGTCTCTCCTGTAATAACATTAAGACTGCAGGGGAAATCAATTTCCAGTTCATCGATGATGGCATAATTATTTATAGAAAGACGGGTCAGCATTTGAAAAGCAAATTAGGGATTTTAGCTACAGGTTATACAGATTGCCAGAGATTTGGCTACTACTAAATCGATGTTGGCCGATATAGCAATAAAAAAGTCCCGCAGTTGTTGCGGGACAAATATCTCATTGAAGTTTTCAGACCGGTTTGACCTGTAATTTATTTTACTTCCACATTATTGTTCAGTTCTTCATCCACCAGGATACGTCCGCAGTTTTCGCAGATCATGATCTTTTTATGCTGGCGGATCTCACTTTGCTTTTGCGGGGGAATAGCATTGAAACATCCACCACAGGCATCTCTTTCAACAGGTACCACTGCCAACCCATTTCTGTAGCTATGGCGGATCTTCTCATAACTGGCCAGCAAACGGGGTTCTACATGTTGCTTGGCATCAGTAGCCAGCTTGGCAAAATGCTTTTCTTCTTTTTCATTGGCTGCAATGATCTTTTCCAACTCTCCTTTTTTATTAGCCAGTACACCTTCTTTGGCAGCAATATTCTTTTTAGCTTTCTCAAGCAAGACAGCTTTTTCTGCTATTTCTTCCGTAGCATCTTTAATATGCTTTTCAGCCAGTTTTACTTCCAGTTGCTGCATTTCCACTTCTTTATTAATGGCTTCGAACTCCCTGTTGTTCTTTACGTTTTCACTTTGTTTTTCGTATTTTTTTATCAAAGCCTCAGCTTCTTTGATAGCATTTTTTCGCTGCTCAATAAACTCTGTTACACCGTTTATTTCTTCCTCGATACGGGTTTGTCGGGCATGCAAACCGGTTATTTCATCTTCGAGGTCTGCCACTTCCATTGGTAATTCTCCTTTCAGTATCTTGATCTCATCCATCTTACTTTCTATCTTCTGAAGGGTAAGGAGGGAAGTAAGTTTTTCTTCAACTGAAAATTCTTTAACGTGTGCCATATTTTAATTTAAGGTTTCCTTTTGAAGTCTGCCGGAAGGCAGGTTTGCTATCAGTGGTTTTACCAGTTCCGGTTGGCTTACAAAAAATACCTGACGGGATTGGTTTCCACTTCTGTTTTAAGGACGGCAAAGGTAGGGAATTTTTCCGCTAAAACTTCTTGCAGCAGGTTGATTGTGAACTGCTCACTTTCGTAATGACCAACATCGGTGATAAGCATCC
>CAZTKV010000007.1:4464-38870 GCA_964614285.1 uncultured Chitinophaga sp.
TTAGTATGTATAGCATAAATGGCAATATCATTTTTAATAGCAGCAATGATTGTTTTCTCCACATAATTCTTCCCATTTATCTTCTTTAGCCCTCCGAAAATAATCGGATGATGTGCTACAATGAGATTACATTTTTTTTCAATGGCCTCGTTCACAATTTCCTCCGTTGCATCTAATGAACAAACAACTCCTGCACATTCCCAATTATTATCCCCCGTAATAAGGCCAGCATTATCATATGACTCTTGTAAAGAAGTATTTGCCAAAGACTCCAAAAATCCGGTTATAGTCGAAATTTTCATACCCGAAAGTTACAGGATTAGTAATTTGCACCCTTGTACGGGGAAAAACAAAGTTTTATCGTGTATAATTCTTTTGTACCTTTTACATCTTCCCGCCCCCATGATGACTCCCGTCCAATCAGTTCATTTAAAAAATGTTTGCCATGCTTAAAAGAACAACAGGCCGATTATTACTTTTATTATTGGTCGTTACAGGTTCTGCCGGAACAATCAACGACAATTCCATTTCAAAATCCGAAAGAAAGTATGCATCCGGCTTAATGAAAGATACCTATAAGGATGCTATTGGTGCCACTAAAGGATTGTCGGCAGCTCAGCTGAATTACAAAGCAACACCCGATAAATGGTCAGTAACAGAATGTATGTATCATATAGCAGCTGCAGAAAAGACATTGTGGGCCATGTTTGAAGGTGCTATGAAAACGGCAGCTAACCCTGAAAAACGTTCGGAGATTAAGGCTACAGATGAGCAAATTGTAGCAATGGTACAGAACAGGACACAGAAATTTCAGGCACCTGAACCTATACAGCCTAAAAATACCGGCTTTGCCAGCTTAGATGCGGCAATAGCCGATTTCAAAATGAGTCGCACAGAACATATAAAATATATAAAAAATTCCACCGAAGATTTGCGTAACCATGTGGTACAAATGCCTTTCGGCTGGATCGATTGTTACCAGCTATACATTTTTATTGCTGCGCACAGCAAACGACATACTCTTCAAATGATTGAAGTAAAATCAGACCCGGGATTTCCGGCGAAATAAATTGGATTAATTACACTAAAAAGCCCTTGTTTGTTACAAGGGCTTTTTAGTATGTCAAAGAAAGTTAAGTATCAATTAGCGGCTTCAACTATTTTTTCCAGGCTGATCATCTTTCCCGACGTAGTCATTCCTTCTACAATCACCCTGAATTTTTTAGTGCGGTCGCTGTTATAAAAACTTACAGGTATCACAGGGTTGATGTTATTGATAAATATATTCGGACGCCAATCCAGGGTAATGCGGCTGTCCGTTTTGCTCATCAATTCAGGCTCCACTTTATAATTTGGTGCATAAAATTCTTTTACTACTGAAAACCCTTTGTAGGTAATCATATCCCCTCTGGAAGAATTGGTAATATCCTGATCTTTTTTTGTGTATATGGCCAACGCACCCCCAGCACCACCACCCGGTGCTGCCGGGAAAAAGCTGAATACTTTTATCATAGCTATCTGATTAGCCGGGATAGTTGCCACAACTGCCGAGCTGGTCTCGATTTCATCCAGGTAAATGACCATTGGAATATTTCCCAAAGAACTGGCTGATGGTCCTTGCCGGTAATATAACCTGTACCCGGTGGGGTCATCAAAGGGATTGTCGAGGCTTGGAAGCGATGATGTACTATAATCAGGCTCTACAACAGATAATCCGGGTACCCTTGACTGCAGGTAATCGAAAATATTATTCTGCACTACGATGTCGCTGGTATTGACCATATCAAGTGTCCGGATAGCATCTCCGCTAAACATTCCCCTCGTATATCGTTCAGCTAATTCTTCAGTCGGAGTTTTCTTTTTTACTGTTATTAACACATCTTCCAGCAGTATCCCTTTTTCCTTTTGTATAGCCGCATAATCTGCAGCCAATATGTTTTGCATCTTCCTAAGCTCCTGGTGTTCACCGGGAGGATTATTGCCTGATGCAGGCAATGGATACCACTTTTCTGTTGTATCCCCGCTTAGCCTAACGTCTATAAACTGACTTTTTTTGCCTCTTATGTCCAGAATAAAAATCCGGCTATTCCCAAAAAAAATAAGTGAATCAAGTTTAAAGAACCCGTTCTTGTCTGTATTAATCATCTGAAAATTTCTGCTCATGCCTTCTGCTGAGATAAGAGCCACTAACGGCTTATCCGCAAACGGCCGGTTAGTTCCTTCCATGCTGACTTTTCCTGATATAGTTATATAAGCAGGATCCATATAGGCAAGCGGATTCCTGACTTTCCCGGCCAGTTCACTCCACCTGAATCTTCTCCAGCCATTCGTCATCATCAACAGATCAAGTGCCGTTCTTACAGAATCATTATCAGACAAAAAATACCAGGACGGATTATGTATATATCCTTTCAGGTCTGATGTGAGGAGAAGGCTTGAATAAATAGATTCCTCCCTTGAAGAATGAAGGTTATAATCTGCATCTGTTACAGATACTGATATACTGCCCTTTATTGTATCGGGCATGAGTATTTTAAAATGATTCCTTCCTTTTGAAGAAAAACTGAGTGTATCTGTCCGTAATGATACTGCCTGGATATATTCCTTATTATTGACAAAGAATAGTCTTTCAGCAAGCGGGATATTATCCTTATTAAAAACCGTTACCTGTAAAATGCCGGAATTTAATTTTTCAGTATTAATGATTCCCTGAATCTCTTCCTTAGCCGTAGCAAAGTTTTGACGAAACACTACCTGATGCTGAATCTGCCCGATCATGTAAGCCGCTTTTAAAGAAGGGTCGCTTGCACCCTGCTTTATCTCAAAAAAACCGCCTTGCGGGTGAGGGATCATGGCAAAAACGATTCCTTTGTCAGTTGAAGCAGGCAATTGATATTTTTTGGCACCTGCATCCACATCCAACGCAGCAAAATACACTGCATTATTTTCTGGAGTAAGTTCAAATATTCCCATGCCGTCATGATATGTTTTAAAAGCAGTTATCTTTTCATTCTTACTGTTGTTTATATAACCGCTTACCTGTGCCGGCATACCTTTCTCATCAGTTGCTTTAAATGCAATTGTATTAGAAAGGCCACTGATAAAATTCCCCCCTTCCGGAAAGAATTCAAGCCTTATCTCTTTTTGTTTGGCTGTACTTGCTTCTTTGACTTTCTTTCCGAAAATGAAAATATTTTTTCTGTATATAAAATCAGTTCCATTATTCAGCATTGTCGGAGACCATGCCCTGACAAAGTAATTACCTGTAGCCAGTGAATCAGGCAATTCAAACTGACCATTTGTAACCCCCAGCACTACAGGCAATATCTTTTTACCCACTAACACTGAAGACCCGTTAAAAAGCTCAACATATAATACAGAACTTACTGTGTCCGGCTGGTAGTCTGAATACAAATAAGCCTTGAACCAGAGGGTTTCCCCGGCCAGGTAATTATCCCGGTCAAAATGTAGATAGACTTTCTCTATCGGTGATTTTTTATACCATTGATTCAGCAACTCTTCCGGTTTTTGAGAATACCCGATTGATGAAAGAAGAAGAAACCCGTAGAATGCCAGTAATACTCTTTTCATTAGTTTTCACAAATGTGGCTGTGAAATTAAATGCATTATCCTGAAAACCAAAAGAAGAAGCTGTTAACAACAGTATAATACGGACAGATCAGGCTGTAATTTACCTGTTGGATAAGCTGCACATTATGCCTATTTTGTGTAGACTTTTAACCGGAAATATGAAAAAATTCACCCTGATCGCTGTTTTAGTGCTGTTGATGACAGGATGCAAAAAAACAGTTGAAGAAATACAGCAAGACCTTGTTATAAGGGCGATGACTGACGGACAGTGGGCTATTACCAGTTTTACCCTAAATGGCTCAGATATTACAGCCGATTTTACCAATTACAGATTCAAGTACTACAGTAATAAGACGGTTGACGCTATCAAGAATGGAACTACTGAAAAAACAGGTACCTGGGATGGTAATGCCAGCACAATGACCACTTGGGCTAATTTTACTGCAGCATCTTATCCATTATCATTGATAAATGGAAGCTGGTTAATTACAAGAAATAGCTGGACTTATGTAGAGGCTACCCAAACCAATGGTACTGAAATAAAAAGCATGCGGCTTGATAAATTGTAAATGACCCTGTTTGCTTTAATCTGCCATTTTCGTTAAACAAATTATACTGATCAGTGTCATATTCACAACCACCTGACCTAGTTTATAAGCTAAAAAGTCTTTTGCATAAAAAAGAGGACAAGTAAAGAAGAATAATCGTTGTTAGGAATAGTTTTTGTGTGTAATAGTTCCCTTAATAAAACCAGCTACCTGTTGAAACCGATCCATCATACAGCCACGGGAAGATTTTTTATCTTCTTTTTTTTACTCACCAGTGCTTTTGCTGCCCGGTCTCAGCCAGCTGCAAATTTTACAGGATCTCCCCTTGCAGGTTGCTCTCCGTTAATTGTAAATTTCCAGGATCAATCAACTGGCAACCCTACATCGTGGAACTGGAATTTTGGAAACGGTAATACATCTACTCTTCAAAACCCAACAGCAAGTTATTTTACGCCGGGCACCTATACAGTTACCCTGACAGTTACTAATCTCAGCGGCAGTAACACATTGATAAGAACAAATTATGTTACGGTGTATGAACCGCCTGTTGTGGATTTTTCCGCAAATATTACAAGTGGTTGCTTCCCTTTAAGGGTTCAGTTGACCGATCTTTCAACTGCTGGTGCCGGTAACACTAATGTAAGCTGGGAATGGGATTTTGGGAATGGCACTACCTCTACCTTGCAAAACCCGCTGGTAACTTATACGACTGCTGGTGTTTTTAATGTAACATTAAAAGTTACAAACGATAAAGGCTGTACCCGAACTATTAGCCGGCCAAATTTCATAACCGTTACCCCGGGTGTCACTGCCGGATTTACAAATACACAGCCTATAGTATGCACTGCTCCTGCTACTATTTCATTTACTAATACTTCTACAGGTCCGCCTGTATTAACTTATTTATGGGATTTTGGAGATGGCAATTTTTCTGCCGCAGCAAATCCCGTACATACTTACACAGCCAATGGAACATATATAGTAACACTTGTAACTTTCAGTTCTGCGGGCTGCCAGGATACTGTAATCAGTAATCCCATTATAATCGGAGGGTACAGTGCTACTTTTTCTTATCCGCCAAACATTTGTATCAATGAAATTGTAAGCTTTACCAACACATCAATTCCGCTTCCGTCCAGTTCGGACTGGAATTTTGGCGATGGTGGCACTGCCAGTGGAATCACCGTTACACATAGCTATACTGCTCCCGGTGTATATACTGTTAAGCTGTATAATACTTACCCGGGTTGTCTTGATTCTGTTGAGCAGAATATTACTGTTAATCCCAGACCTGTAGCTGATTTTACAGCTCCTGTCACCTCCAGATGTGAGCCACCGCTTACAGTAAATTTCCAGGACCTTTCAACAGGTGGCGCAGTTGGCTGGCTATGGGACTTTGGCGATGGCGGTACCTCCACAGCTCAGAATCCGGCTCACACCTACACTACATACGGAATATTTACAGTTACACTGATAGCGACAAATAGTTTCGGTTGTACAGATACTATTGTCCGGCCTGATTTCGTCACCATACAAAGAGCTAACATAACCATTCCTGCCCTGCCAGACCGGGGATGTATACCATTCACTATTGCTCCGGTTCCTGTCATTACTGCTGTAGATGCAGTTACTTCTTATGAATGGGATTTCGGTGATGGTGGCACTTCCGTTTTACCGAACCCTGTTCACACATATACTGTGCAGGGAACATATACAGTACGGTTAATCATTACCACCAGTACCGGCTGTCGTGATACACTGACTATTCCTGCTGCAATACGTGTAGGCAATAAACCTATTGCAGACTTTTCTGCAGCTCCAAATCCTGTTTGTGCAACTGAACCTGTACAATTTACAGACCTGTCTGTGCCGGCTGATGAATGGTATTGGGATTTTGGAGATGGTGGTACGTCTATTTTACAAAATCCCATTCACTCTTATAATGATACGGGTTACTTTACAATAAGATTAATTGCCGTGAACAATGGTTGCCCTGACACCATAACAAGAACGAATTACATTTATGTTTTACCTCCAATTGCCCGTTTCCTGGTTACCCCTGATTGTGGCAACAGGGTTCGTTTTACTTTTACAGATCAGTCAATAGCCCCCCTCACATGGGAGTGGAATTTTGGTGATGGCAGTCCGCTTGTGACAATTCAAGATCCGGTGCATTTATTTCCGGCGTTGGGAACTTATAATGTACAATTGATAGTAACAAATGGTGGCTGTGCGGATACTACTGTGCAGGTCGTTAATGCGCTGGACGAAAGAGCAGATTTCACAACTCCTCAAACTACATTATGCAAAATAGGTAATGTGGTGTTTAATGGTATCGGGTTTAATCCGGCAAACATAACTAACTATAGCTGGGACTTTGGGGATGGCAATACTGCCATTGGCACTACTCCCGTCATAGCTCACAGTTATACCAACCCCGGCACTTATTCAGTTACTCTTACTATTACAGATCTTAATGGTTGTACAAACACTATTGTAAAAAACAATTATATCCGCATCAACGGACCTACAGCCAATTTTACTGCCAGTAATGTAGTTGGTTGTACTGGTCTTATCACCACGTTTAATGATCTTTCAACTACCGATGGGCTAAATAATATAACCAATTGGCAATGGAATTTTGGTGATGGTGTTATTCAAAACTTTGCGGCTCCTCCTTTTCAACATACTTACAATACTGCAGGTACATTCTCTGTCAAACTTATTATCACAGATGCAAGTGGCTGTATGGATAGCATTGTTATACCTGACCTTGTGACAGCGACAAACCCATCCCCTGATTTTATTACCGCTGATACGCTGACCTGCCCCGGCGCTATTGTTACTTTCACAAATACCACAACCCCGGCTGGATTTACGAGTTTCTGGGATTTCGGTGATGGCAATACATCAACTATTTCTTCTCCAACGCATACATATGCCGCTACCGGATTATATACCGTTAAGCTTACAGTACAGGACACTTTCGGATGTGCTGACTCAATAACTAAAACAAGTTATATACGGGTCGATCTGCCCATACCAAATTTTACGGTAAGCGATTCCGTTACTTCTTGTACACCGCTGGAAGTACAGTTTACCAACACTTCTACCTTTTATAATTCAGTTTCATGGGATTTCGGACCAGGCCAGGGGAATTCAACATTGAATAATCCAATTCATTTTTATTCCGCTCCCGGTGTTTATCCTGTCAAACTGGTTGTAACCAGTCCGGGCGGATGCATGGATTCCATAATAAAAATTATCCGTGTTTATGACACGGCAGGTTCAAGGATCAACTACTTACCAATCGATGGCTGCAAACCATTACCGGTCGCACTTTCAGTGTTAACCCCGGGACCAATGACTTCCTATTTCTGGGATTTTGGTGATGGCACTACACAAACCACAACTACTCCCAACGCCAATCATATTTATGCATCATTCGGCAATTTTCTTCCAAAAATAATTATGGAAGATCCTTCGGGTTGCTTAATACCGCTACAGGGAATTGATACCGTTTTTGTTAGTGGCGCTGAAGCTAAGTTTGGTGCAGATACTACTTTCTTCTGTGATTTTGGTATGGTAAACTTTACTGACTCTACCACCTTTAATGATCCGGTTACTATTTACAACTGGGATTTTGGTGACGGGGGTAGCTCGACTTTACAGAACCCTTCACACCAGTACACTGCACAGGGATTGTATACAGTCCAATTAATCGTTCAAACACAACTTGGCTGCCGGGATACATTATCAAAGCCAGCACTAATAAAAGTGATACAACGTCCCCTGATTGATATTGGCGGCGATTCAGTTATTTGCATAAACTCATCGATCCTGCATACCGGCGTTTTTATGCAACCTGATACATCAATCGTTACCTGGCAATGGACATTTCCCAATGGGAATTCATCAACTTTACAAAATCCGCCGGCTCAGACCTATACAATTACCGGTAGTTTTGTTACAACAGCTATTGCCACAAACAGCAGCGGTTGCAAAGACACAACCCTTCAAAATATTATCGTAAATCCTTTGCCGGTTGTCAATATGCCCGGGCAAATGACTATACAGGCTGGCTTCCCAGTTACAATTCCTGCTACTTATTCACCTAATACTGTCAGTTGGCTATGGTCTCCTTCTGCCGGTTTAAGTTGCACTACCTGCCCTACTCCCGACGCCGGACCAAAGTTTAATACAACATACCAGGTGTATTTCACAGATGATAACAACTGCAGTAATATTGGCTCGATACAGATTACTGTTATATGTAAAGACGGGAATTTATTTATTCCAAATACCTTTTCACCAAATGGTGACGGAAGTAACGATGTATTTTATCCAAGAGGAAAAGGCCTTGAGAGAGTAAAGACGCTTCGGATCTTCAATCGTTGGGGCGAAGTAGTATTTGAAAAAAGAGACTTTCCGGTTAATGATGCCTCCGCAGGATGGAACGGGTTTTATAAAGGTCAGAAACCAAAAGCTGATGTATATGTATACCAGGCTGAAGTTTTTTGTGATAATGGTGATATAATCCGGCTAAACGGAAATATTGCATTGATATTATAATTATGAAATTGAGAGTGACTATAAAAAAAATGGGGGTACTGCTTGCCATAAGCTTATCACAATGGGCTGTGCAGGCACAGGATATTCATTTTTCTCAATTTTCAGAAGCACCTCTTTGGAGAAATCCTTCTCTGGCCGGAATATTTACTGGCGATGTACGGGTACAGGCGGTTTACAGAGACCAATGGAATAGTGTAACAAACGCTTACAGAACCGGATCTATGAATGCTGAATACAAATTACCGGTAGGTAAAGTCAACGACTTCGTTACAGTGGGTATGCAAGTCTTGTATGACAGGGCCGGGACTATTGGATGGACATCAACCCATGTACTACCCGCCTTGAATTATCACAAATCATTGAGTACGCAAAATAACCGTTATCTTTCTTTAGGTTTCATGGGAGGGTTGGTCCAACGTCGATTCGATCCTTCAAAAATGACTACAAACAGTCAGTATGACAATGGTGGTCTGGGAGAAAACCTGGCTAACTCACAGTACAGCTATCTGGATGGTAGTGTGGGGATGAGCTATAATTCCAATCTAAATTTCAACCCGGATAATACCTTTTACATCGGCGCTGCTTATCATCACTTTAACAGGCCTAACAATTCATTCTACAGAAATGCTACTATAGAACTGCATCCCAAATGGGTTTTTTCAGGCGGTCTTAAACTCGGTGTATCTGATTATGCTTACCTTACTGTACAAGCCGATCATTCAAGACAAGGCGGATTTGCTGAAACAATGGCTGGTATCATGTATGGTTTAAAACTTGGTGAAGACCCTGATAATCCTGCTTACACCTTACATGCAGGTAGTTTTCTTCGCTGGAATGATGCATTGATTCCTGTAATTAAAATTGACTATACTCCCTTCTCAGTAGCGCTAAGCTATGATGTAAATATTTCAAAACTTAAACCATCAAGTTATGGTCGTGGTGGTTTTGAACTATCTGTTTCTTATATCGGGTTCCTGAAAAGAAATGAAGGTTATCTTCTCTGTCCCAAATTTTGATTTGGTAAAATAAATAGCAGCGTAATCTTTTTACTCTGCCAGGTTTCACTTTTTAATACTTAACTATTCCTCTTTTGTTTCAAACAATCCTTTCCAAACCAATGCAGCGGCAATACCACCAACAATGGGTGCCGCTATAAAAAGCCATAATTGAGTTAATGCCTTGCCTTGCGCAAAAACTGCCGGGCCAAAACTACGGGCGGGGTTTACTGATGTTCCTGTAACAGGAATAGCCACCAGGTGAATCAGCACCAATGTTAAACCAATGGCAAGACCTGCCATAGTCCCATTACCCCATTTTGAAGTGGTTCCGAAAATAACAATCAGGAAAAGAAAAGTTAGTACCGCTTCCGTAATAAAAGCTGAGGTCATATTATAAGCCCCAAGATAACCTTCACCCCATCCATTTGAGCCAAGTGCCCATTCACCCATTATAAATCCCGGCGACCCTTTCTGAATCAGGTATAATACTCCTGAAGCCAAAACAGCACCGATCAGTTGCCCGATAATATACTGAACTGCCTCACCAGTTTTTATTTTTCCTGCTACCAGCATTGAAATAGTAATGGCAGGATTAATATGGCAACCACTGATACCGCCAATGGCATAAGCCATAACCACAACCGCAAGACCAAAAGCAAATGAAATTCCAAGCAAGCCAATTCCTGATGGCCCTGTGACAGAAATACCTGATATTACGGCAGCACCACAACCAAAAAGAACCAGGGAAAATGTCCCGATCAATTCTGCTAAAAGCTTTCTCATAAACAAAGTGTTTTAGGTGAAAAAAGAGAATTTTGGCAACAACTATTTCAGCAGTTGCTTGTTTCTTTGAGGGTATACCGAATATAACATTATTATTTTTATTTAACCACAAAATCATGAGTATTCAAGTTGGCCAGGCAGCCCCGGACTTTACATTATACGATAGTGATAAAAAACAGGTTACACTTTCTGAACAAAAAGGAAACAATGTGCTGTTGCTATTCTTCCCGCAGGCCTTTACAGGTGTTTGCACCAAAGAGTTGTGTTCTGTTCGGGATAATATTGCCACATATAACGATACAAACGCCAAAGTCTTTGGCATTTCTGTTGATTCAGTTTTTACATTGGCCAAATTCAAAGAGGAACAACAATTTAATTTTCCGCTGCTTAGCGATTTTAATAAGGAAGTATCAGAAGCGTATAACTGCCTCTATAAAGATTGGATACTAAATATGAAAGGTGTCTCAAAAAGATCAGCTTTTATAATTGATAAATCAGGCATCATTCAATATGCTGAGGTATTAGAAAGCGCAGGCGATGTGCCTGATTTTGAGAAAATCAATACGGTACTTAGCAGACTGAACTAAGATTTAGTTAATAATTTTACTTCGGAACCTCTAACTTATTGATTTATAGACTGTAAATTTCAATCGTAGTTTTACGTTGTACGTTCAAAAAATTAGGCCTACTTTTCGAATAATAAAAGTAAATTTGTTTCGTTGAGACGAATTCTAGCCATACTATCCCTTATTCTCCTGATTGCCATCTCTTCGCAAGGTCAGTCCTCAAGACCAAACCCCGGAAATGATGCAGACAGGATTGTCAGGTTGTACCCAAATCCAGCTACATCTTACATCACATTTGATTTACAAGCCAATTACAAAAAAGGGTTAACTGTTCAGATCTATAATGGTGTATTGGGTAAGAAAATGTATGAAACCCAAAATATCCCTGACAAGTTTACCCTCAACCTTAATGATTATACCCGCGGCATTTATATCTATCACCTTATAGATATGTCAGGAAAAATCATTGAGTCCGGAAAATTCCAAGTTTCCCGTTAATTATTTCTCAGTTATAGTTATTGAACCTGAACTATCAGGAATTTGAGATATTGTGTGTTATCCATACCCCAGATAATCGGATGATCTGAAGCCTGCGCCTGAAAAGTAACCTGCCTGATTCTTCTGCGGGCATCTTTTGCAGCCATATCAATTATTTGCAAAAATAAATCAGGGTTAACAAGATTGGTACAGGAAGATGTCACTAAAAAGCCTCCAGGTTTAACAAGTTTCATACCCCGAAGATTTATTTCTTTATACCCGGTAATTGCTTTCTGTATTGTTTCCCTGCTTTTTGTAAATGCCGGCGGATCCAGCATTACTACATCATACTGCCTCCCTTCTTTTCCCCATTGCTTCAATACATCAAATGCATTGGCTGTTTCAAATCTGCATATGCTATCAAGCCCGTTGAGTTCAGCGTTCCTGTTTGCCTGCGCTACGGCGTTTGCCGAAATATCAAGACCTAATACAGATTTAGCTCCATAATGTGCTGCATGAATTTCAAATGTACCCGTATAAGTGAAAGCTCCCAGCACATCAGCTTCTTTTACAATATGCTCAATAGCCCGCCTGTTATCCTGTTGATCAAGAAAGTAACCCGTTTTTTGTCCATTTTCTATGTCGACATAAAATTTCAGACCATTCTCATTGATGATGATTTGTGTATCAAATGGAGCCGATAAAAACCCCTTTTGCTGCGGTAATCCTTCTAATTCCCTTACAGGTACATCGTTTCTCTCATAAATTCCTTTGGGCTGAAACAGGGCTTCTAGTGCTTTTACAATCGCAGGTTTCCATACATCAATTCCTAATGCCAGCGTTTGAATAACAAAGTAGTCATTGAATTTATCAATGATCAATTGTGGTAATGAATCAGCTTCTCCAAAAACTAACCGGCAATTTTCAGTGTACCCTATTTTTTTCCGGTACTCCCAGCATATCCTGATCTGGTCAAAAAAATACTGCTCATTTATTTCTTCTGCCTTACTACGTGTAAGCAGCCTTACCAATATCTGTGATTTGGGATTGATATATCCTTTGCCTACAAACTTTTTATCGTGAGTGAACACTTCAACCACCTCTCCACCAACCGGCTCGCCTTCTGTCTTTTCAACCTCGTTATTGAATATCCAGGGATGCCCATTAACAACCCGTGGTGAAATTTTTCTTTTCAGGTAAACTTTGCTCATAAAGCGGCGAAGATAGAAGAAAGACAGAAAAGAGGCGGGTGCTATTGCTAATGGCCGGCATGATCCCTTCTCTTCAAACATGCTGACTTTCAGACTTCCTGACCTGCTGATACAGGTCATTTTGTCCCAAATCCACGGTTGGCAGTATTCTTGACAACCTTACCTTTGCAAACAATTTGTACAAAAATGACAGAAAAAGACACGAAGGAGCAGGAAACCATCCTCCCGGAAAATAGTGCTGGTATGGATATCAATACTGACGAAAGCATGAGTGGCACCAGTCACCTAAATGAGCAGGTAGCAGAAGAAACTGAATTGGAAAAGCTGAAAGCTGAACTGGAAGAGTCAAAAGATAAATACCTGCGGAAGGTAGCTGAGTTTGAAAACTTCAAACGTCGCAGTGCTAAAGAAAGAGTGGAGCTTATACAAACCGCCGGAAAGGATGTGATAACCGATTTATTAGAGGTGCTGGACGATTGCGACCGGTCACAAAAACAACTGGAAACATCAAATGATCCGGCAATCATTAAAGAAGGTGTAATGCTGGTATTTAATAAACTTCGGACCACCCTGCAGGCAAAAGGAGTAAAAGCGATGGAAACAGTAGAACAGGAATTTAATCCTGATCTTCATGAAGCTATAACGGAGATACCTGCTGCCACAGAAGCCATGAAAGGGAAAGTGGTGGATGAAGTGGTGAAGGGATATTATCTTAAGGATAAGATCATCCGCCATGCAAAAGTGGTGGTAGGGAAATAAATTACTCAACATGAAAATTACGTAATGGCTCTGCTGAGTCATTGAGCCGTTTTCAAATTTTCAAACCAGTATGTCAAAAAGAGATTTTTACGAAATATTAGGAGTTGGTAAAACAGCATCCCCGGATGAAATTAAAAAAGCATACCGTAAAGTAGCTATGCAATACCATCCGGATAGAAATCCGGGAGATAAAGCAGCAGAAGAAAAATTCAAAGAAGCAGCAGAAGCTTATGAAGTATTGAGTGATGCGGATAAAAAAGCTCAGTATGACAGGTATGGTCATGCAGGAGTAAGTGGCAATGGTCGTGGAGGATTTGGTGGTGGTGCCGGCATGAATATGGATGATATCTTCAGCCAGTTCGGTGATATTTTCGGAGATGATTTGTTTGGAAGTTTCTTTGGCGGCGGAGGTCAAAGAGGTGGTCGTGGTGCACAAAGAAGCCGTGGTGTAAGGGGTAGCAATCTTAGGGTAAAATTAAAATTGACCTATGAAGAAATTGCAAAAGGTGTTACAAAAAATATTAAAGTTAAAAAACATGTAGTTTGCTCAACATGCAGTGGAAGCGGAGCAAAAGATAAAGGTAGTGTGCAGACATGTAGTACCTGTGGTGGCAGTGGACAAGTTAGAAGAGTACAAAATACTTTTCTTGGCCAGATGCAAACCGTAACAACATGTCCCACCTGCAACGGAGAAGGAAGTACTGTAACTGCTAAATGTACTAATTGCAAAGGTGAAGGAAGAGTGTACGGTGAAGAAACAGTTAGTATTGATATTCCGGCTGGTGTGCAGGAAGGTATGCAAATGAATGTAAGCGGTAAGGGAAATGCAGGAGAAAGAGGTGGTATGGCAGGTGATCTGATTATCCTGATAGAAGAAGAGCCTCATAAAGAATTGCACCGGGAAGGATTAAATGTTGCTTATGAACTGCATCTTTCGTTTACCGATGCGGTATTTGGCACCCAGGTAGAAGTACCTACAATTGATGGAAGAGCCAAAATAAAAGTTCCTGCAGGTACACAGAGCGGAAAAATATTCAGGCTGAAAGGCAAAGGATTTCCTGCTGTAAATTCATATGAAAAAGGGGATCAGCTTATACAGGTAAGTGTATGGACCCCTCAACATCTTAGCTCTGAGGAGAAGGCAACTTTGGAAAAGTTGAGCCACTCTCCAAATTTTAAACCACATCCTGATAAAAATGAGAAAAATTTCTTTGATAAGATAAGAGAAATGTTTTCATGATTACCAGTTTGTGCCAGTTCCCTTTTTTTTCTTGATTTTTGAATAAAGTGTCTTTGCATGTTGCAAAAGGGTTATGAATTCTTTTTGTAGTAAATCATTACTGCCTGAAGATACCTGGGCCATAGTTATCACTTCATTCCAGCCAATATCTTTTACAAATGGTGAGTTGCGTAATAAAGAACCAAACATCGCAACGGATGCTGAAAAATGGTAACATTTATCCACTTCTGCAAATGGGATAAACTCGAAACGGCTGTTATGGATAAATTGTTGCTGCTTTTTATCATTTGGAAGTCTGTATTGCAATTTAATATCAGCAAACTTCCCGGTAGTAAAGTTATCCTTAATTGCTCCCTTGTTGATTTCTGTAGGCACTACTTCAAACATGGCGATCATTGAATGCCCTGAGCCGATCTCACCTCCTTCTATAGTAGACAATGAATCCCTTAAAGCTCCTACTTTATTATCGAAACCAACCAGTCGATACTCTTTTACATACTCGGGGTTAAATTCTACATTCATATACACATCATCTGCTACAGAATAGAGTGTCTGCGTAAATTCTTTCAGCAATACTTTTTCTGCTTCTTTATAATTATCCAGGTAGGCAAAATTTCCATTTCCTTTCTCTGCCAGTAAATGAATTTTAGAATCCTTGTAATTTCCCATTCCAACTCCGAGACAGGTAAGATAAACACCCGATTCTCGTTGTGCAGTGATCATTTCATCCAGTTCTGCTTCGGTTTTCAAGCCCACATTGAAATCTCCGTCCGTAGCCAGAATCACCCGGTTATTTCCTCCCTTTATATAATGGTTACGAGCCACACTATAGGCCAGCTTAATACCTGACTCTCCAGGAGTAGAGCCGCCTGGAGTCAGTTCATCAATTGCTTTCAGGATTTTCTCTTTTTCACCACCGCTGGTAGTGTTTAACATCACACCGGTAACTCCTCCATAAACAACGATAGCTACAGAATCTTTATCCCGGAGATTATTGACCAGCAAACGAAAAGCAGATTGAAGCAGCGGGAGCCTGTTAGGCATATCCATTGATCCTGATACATCAATTAAGAACACCAGGTGACTTGGGGGAAGTGTATCAAGATTCAGTTTCCGGGAAGAAAGATTAATATAATACAACTGGTTATCCTGATTCCATGGACAGGTACTCAGTGTAGTTTTCAAATGGAAAAGATCTTCACCAGCCGGCGTTTGATAATTGAGGTTAAAATAATTCAGCATTTCCTCAATACGAACTGCATCAGGAGGAACCAATGAATTTAGTGTGATAAATCTCCGGATATTACTATATGAAGCCCTGTCAACATTCAGCGACATTCCGGTATTGGGAAACCTTTTTGCTGATACAAAATGATTCTCCAGCAGGCTGGCATACGTTTCATCACCTGCAAACCATTTCTTTTGCTCATCCTTACCCAGATCTTTTGTGAAAGATGATAACTTATCCCTTCGGGCATTCATTACGGACGCAGGCAATAATTTTAGTTTTACTCTTACATACTGTTCTGCATCCACCACCAGTCTTTCAGTACGATAACCTTCCATTGAAAAACTGAAAGTATCAATTTGCTGATTTGAGACTATTCCAAAAGTACCTGATGAGCCACTCCTGAAAATATAACCCGTCCTGAATTGTTTGATAGTAACATTTTGCAAAACATTACCTGATTCGTCCTTTACCTCGCCCCGAACATAATATTGCTGGGCGAATAAAGAAGAACTGAGGAGCAGAAAGACTAATATATGACAAGCAGCCTTCAATTGGATACATTGGCTGATAAAATACAAAAAAATTGGTTGAGATTTACTGAATTCATACCAGTTGGTAAATCTCTTTTAAATTTCGACCAAGTCCATCATAATCAAGACCGTAACCTACCACAAATTTATTTGGAATATCAAAGCCCACATAGTCAAGACTAAGCGGGTATTCAATAGCTTCTGATTTATGCAATAAGGTAGCAATCTTCATTGATTTGGGCTGCTGATGCTCAAGTTTTGGAAGAAAATTATGAAGTGTTTTTCCCGTATCTACTATATCTTCTACAATTATCACTTCTTTCCCAAAAAGATCATCTTCCAGGCCAATAGAAGTAACCACATTCCCGGAAGACTTCATGCCTTTGTAGGAAGCCAGCTTAATAAAACAAATCTCGGCTTCAATAGTAAGATGCTTAAACAAGTCAGCAGCAAACATAAATGAGCCATTCAGGATGGCGATAAATAAAGGCTTTCTTCCTTTATAATCGTTACTGATCTTATCAGCAAGCTCCTTTATTCGTTTTTGGATTACTTCTTCCGGCAGGTAAGTCTCAAAAGATTTATCATGAACCTTTATGGTTGCCATACATTTTATTTAAACTGTTGGTTGGTTGACTGTGTTTTACTATCAGAGTGCAAAGAATAGTTTCCCTTTAACGCTAATTTTGGCATTGCTGATGATTTCTTTTTTAAATTCAATTGCTCCCCGGGAGCAGGACGGTCATATTCTTTCAGCCAGTTCAGTTCCAATAAACTTTCTAGTCGTATCCCTTGTTTTTGTGCAATATCATGCAAAGTTTCACCCGGTTGCACCGTATATAATTCAATACTACCTGTTTTACGTTTCCTTTGCAAAAAGATCAACTGGTCCCTATTTGATGTTTCAGTTTCTGAGATCTCGTTAAACTCAAACAACCGGGCAAGTGGTATATTATATTGCTGTGCAATTGACAGGAATGAAGCTCCTTGTTTGATAAAAACAACCCTGGTCTCATTTATTTTGAACTCACCCGCAGGATAAAGAGCAGCCTGAGGAACTATCTTCTCAATCTCCGGTTTATCTGCATAAACATTCCCCATAGATTTAAAACCTCCAATACCTTTATAAACAGAATCAGCCTGATCCTTTACCACTAAATCGCTTTCTGATGATTTAGCTCCCAGGGCTATCAATGTATAGTTCTGCAACTGGTAGTCCTCTATAAGTTTTATAAGCACCTGCGGATATTTTGGATTCGTAGCATAACCCGCTTTTTTTAGGCCATTGGCCCACCCTTCATAATCTGATGGGTCCAATGCAAAGAGGGATGCATAACGCTGGTTATTACGCAAAAAATCAGAATGATCCCTGTAAGAGTCTTCTGGTGAGGGGTATTTTCTGAAACATTCGCCCCTTGCATCATCATCATGACTCACCGATTGTCCTGTCCAGTTTGATTTGCATTTGATCCCAAAATGGTTATTCGATTTTAAGACCAACTGGCTGGTACCCGCCATGGTTTCATGAATTCCCTGTGCAAGTTTGATTGAAGCAGGTACCCCGGTTCGTTGCATTTCAGCAATAGCCATGCTTTTGTAGGTGTTAATATAACTCCGGATTATTTCAGAGTTTTGTGCAGCAGCTTTGAAAGCAACAAACAAAAAAATAATCACCAGAAATTTCCTGCTGTTTTGCATGGGATAGTTCGTTATTTATAATTTCCGTATCAGGAAGAGCCCATCACGGATGGTTAATACCACTTTTTCTATATCTGTCCTCTCCTTCACAAATTCATTGAAAGCCTGTATGCCTTTAGCACTTTTCCCTTTCACATTTTCCTCCAGTACCTGGCCATGAAAAAAGATATTATCAGCTAAAATAAACCCGTTTTTCCGCAACCGGGGAAAAACAAGGTTAAAATATTCAATATAAGCAGGTTTATCGGCATCTATAAACACAAGGTCCCAGGCTTCGCTGAGGCCGGGAATAATATTTAACGCCTGACCTGTATGAGATATTATCTTACCTGCGTACACAGACCGGTCAAAAAAGGACCTGGCTTTTGCTGCATCATCTTCCCTTAGCTCAATAGTATGTAATTGCCCGTCAGCTGAAAGTCCTTTGGCGAGACACAAAGCACTATAGCCTGTAAATGTCCCGATCTCAAGAATCCTTCGGGGTTGTATCATGCAACTAATCATTTCCAGTGTTTTACCCTGCAAATGCCCGCTCAGCATAATAGCTTCCGGGTGATTTTGTATTGTAAAATCATTTACTTCCTTCAGCAACTCATCTTCAGCTGAAGAATATTTTGCTGCATACTCCTGTACTGATGGGTGTACGAGTTCCAATCCTTAAAATTTGCTGCAAAGATAAACTTATACAGCTTGCAATTTTAGCTTCGAGAGGGAAGGTTTTTTGGAAATGAGCCACAAGCCTGCGAAAGTAAATATTCCATTTATGAGGATAAGTTCATTACCAATCTTATAACCGTTGAACAGCTTATCAGAAACTTCCTGCAAGCCTAATGACACATGCAACTTAGCTTCATACCATGCCGGGTTACTCAGCATATCCAACATAAGAGCCAATAATGGAGCAATGATACATACGGCCCATATCAGGTTTTCCTTCAGTTCCCGTTTGGTGAGAATACCAAAGGCAAACAATCCGAGTAACGGTCCATAAGTAATGCCCGCAAATTTTAAAATGAAGTCGATTATCAGCTTGTCATTAATCCATTTAAATATCAATACCATAATAAAAAAGACAAGCGCAAAAGTAAAGTGTACTTTAAGTCTTGTTCTCTTTTTTTCTTTCTCTGTTCCCTCTTTTTTGTTGATACCAAGAATGTCGATACAAAAACAGGAGGTAAGCGATGTAATAGCGCCATCCACACTTGGGAACAAGGCAGAGATCAATGCTATTATAAATATTATACCAATCACACCGCTGAACGTATCACTTAAAGCAATCGTTGGGAACAGGTCATCAGGAGGCACATTGATGCCTTTTGAGCCCGCATACAGGTAAAGCACTCCTCCCAGTACCAGGAAAAGGAAATTCACCACCATCAGCACTGCGGTGAAGGTCATAATGTTTTTTTGAGAGTCTTTTAGTGTTTTTACGCTAATATTTTTTTGCATCATCTCCTGGTCAAGCCCAGTCATCGCAATAGCAATGAACATTCCCCCAACAATATTTTTCAAAGCAAAAGATCCCGCCTTTACATCCCAGTTGAATATTTGTGTATACCCTTTATCAGCCATCATAGACATAGCACCGCCAAAATCAGCCCCCAATGCCTTTATTATAACAATAATACAAGCAACGAGGCCTACAAGCATTCCCGTAGTTTGCAGGGTATCAGTATAAATAATAGTTTTTACTCCTCCCTCAAATGTGTACAGTAAGATCAATAACAAAATAACTAATGCAGTAGCTTCAAAAGGAATTCCAAGTTTATTAAAAATAAAAATTTGAAGGACACTTATTACCAGGTAAAGCCTGGCCGTGGCTCCCACAGTCCTGGAGAGAATAAAAAAGAAAGCCCCTGCCTTATGTGCATTAATACCAAATCGCTTTTCAAGGTAAGTGTAAATGCTCGTCAGGTTCATCCGGTAATAAAGCGGGATCAGAACAAAAGCAATGACCATATACCCCAGCAAGTAACCTAAAACGATCTGGTAGTAATAGAAGTTACCGCTTCCTACTCCACCCGGTACACTTACAAAAGTGACACCAGACAGCGAAGTACCGATCATCCCGAATGCAACCAGCATCCAGTTACTGTTTCTGTTACCTATAAAAAAAGACTCATTATCTGAATTCCTGGAAGTATACCAGGCGACGCCCAGCAACAATAAAAAATAACCAATAACAAATGAAAAAAGGACAATAGGTGACATACAATCTGGTTTCTGTTAGTCAATTGTTACCGACGAAAAGTTAAATAACGAATTTTGAAGATAATCAAAAAAGTTATCCCTTTGCTGCAATATACTACGTATGGCAATACAATCACTTGCAGTTTTTTGCGGTTCTAAAAACGGAAACAATCCATTATTTGCAAAACAGGCAACAGAACTGGGAAAACTGATGGCAGAAAACAATATCACCCTTGTGTATGGCGGAGGCAGTGCAGGCATTATGGGCACTATTGCAGACAGTGTGATGGAAAATGGCGGGAAAGTAACAGGAATAATACCAAAGCTCTTATTGGAATGGGAAGTACAACACCGGGGCATCACTGAACTCATTATCTGTGATGATATGCATATAAGAAAAAGAAAACTTTACAGCCTGTGTGATGCTGCATTAATACTTCCCGGAGGATTTGGTACTCTTGATGAACTTTTTGAAATAGTAACCTGGAATCAGCTAACCATACACGACAAGCATATCTATATTCTTAATTCTGGCGGATTCTATGATCATCTTATACTACACATTAACAGAATGAAAGAAGAAGAGTTTCTATATGAAGAAGCAATAAAAAGGATCACCGTAATTGATGACCCTTCTGCTCTTTTACAATTTTTATAAGTTGCTTATCTTCTCCATCGTTCCCCCTGGAATAAAGGGACCTGCACACCTCCCCTGATAATGGGTATGGTTCTCCCATACGCATCCGTGTAAGGAGACATATCATTTCCCGAAACATCAAATAAAACTGCCAGGTAGTAGAATGGCTGTCCTCCTCTACCTTGCCTGCCTGTTGTGTAGCCACCTCCGACCAACATGCTGTTGGCAGATGTTTTGTACGTCTGTGTAATACCTATATTGGGAATGAATTTTTGCCTGATAAAATTATGCTCAAACTGAGCCTGCGCAAATAAAAACCGTACAGGATACAGCTTAATGAAACCACCGCCACCATAAACAGTCTGGCGTAATTTATCGTTGAATACATAATTATAATCACGGTAAGATGTATAGTTGTAATTGACCACCACTCCTACATCTGCCCAATTGCTTGGACTATATCCAAATACAGGGCTTCCTCCTACCAGAAAAGTATTATTGAAAAAGGATAATGATATGCTTCCACCGGTAAAAAGGTTTTCCCTAAAACTTGTTTTCTCCTTTTCTTCCTCCTTCTGCGCAAAAGAGCTGGCAGCGAAAGCAATTAATAAAAAAAATATTACTGAACGTTTCATGTCACGGTTATTTTTGATGAACAATTTATTCCAGTTCCTGTTGTTCTTTCCAGTCAAGATCCAACTCGCCTGCTATCCTTTTTGCCAAAGGCATTTTCGACAACATTGCTATCAGCATTATCCCGGTTATAATAAGTATAGCAAAGTTACCTGTTAAAAAGAAAAATATAACGGATAAGAATGCCACCACTTCACAGATTGCCAGGTATAAGATCAATGCAGTTCTGTACTGGTTTAATTTGTCTGTTAAAGATTTCCCAGACTGTTTAATCGAATTAATTCTTTTACGATACAGAAGCCTTGCCACTACTATGCCTGTTGCTGCAACAGTAGTAACTATTATAAACAAAGTATTTTTATCTACCAGTAGTTGCTTATCACCCAATGGTGGCTCACCGGCAAACTGCCTGGCAAATATCATGGTCACTGAAAAGAAAACAACCCCAACAGTCAATGCTGCTGTTAATATCCGCATTGCCTTAAGGTCATCTTTGGGCCTTCCTGTTAATTCAGCTTGCTCTTTCATCTTTCAGGTAACGATAAAATAAGATTGAGATACCAGCGTAAAACGGGGGGTCAATATTTAAATGACGGACACATTGATTCTCTTTTATTACCTCTGTACCTGTCCACCCCTCCCTGCTTGATGAGTGAGAACTCAAAAGCGCCGCGGGTATTATTGAAATTCTTTAATGAAGAAGTGGTAGCATCATAGGTAAAAGTGAAAGTAATATCCTTAACGCCCAATCCAACCATCGGGATAACGGCATCCTTATACCGGTAATAAGCACCTGCAATCAATATTTTTTCTCCATCCCCGGATAAATTATAATGGGCATTAAGTCCCCCTACTATTTCGTATGATTTTGCCTGCAGAGAAAAATAAGCATTGGGGTTTACAATTACCATATCATTCAGCTTAAAGCTGCCGTTGATAAATCCGGTATAACGGACGGGGATACGATTATCAATTCCTGCCTGCTCGTTAAAAAAAGATTCTTTGGGCTGGTTGATATGCATAGCAGAAAATCCTGCGTTCAGGTAGGTTCTCGAATCCGGAAAATAAGCATAGTTCATACCAACCTGCATGTCTATATAATTAATGTTATTGTAATCAAGCTTGGGAGCTATGGTAGTCTGGTGGGCATCAAAGAACTGCCCGTTCCACTGACTGGGAAAACTAAGGTTGGCCGTATTAATATTTTTATTGGCCCATCCCACATTAAACCCAAGACTTACGAGGCTTCCTGCATTGAGCATCTGGTGATAGGCTACTGATCCGTATACTTTAGTCGAGGTCAGCACACTTGTTCCCGCCACATCCCGCAATATAACTCCGCCCAGGCCAAGCCAACCGGTGTTCTCATCATTCTGCATAAGTTGAAAATCCCCAAATGCACTCATTGTTTTATATGGAAAAGCAGTGATAGATGCCCATTGATTGCGGTAGTTAATACCAATCCTGTAATCTCCGTCAGGTATAAACCCTGTATTGGCAGGATTGGTAAGCAAAGGAGAATTCATGAATTGTGAGAAATGAAGATCTTGCGAGGATGCTTCAAGCCACAAACCGCAGGCTGCAAATACCAGTATTTTTTTAAATCGCTTCATTTTCACATTTCAAATTAATTCATTTCCGTGATTAACTATCTTATTAACGTTATATCACCCTTTTTAGTTGTTTTTACTCCGTCAAAGAATTCCACAGTAAGTGTATAGGCGTACACATCCATTGGCTGTACCACTCCTTTAACCTTCCCATCCCAGCCGGTATTGCGGTCATTTGTTTCAAATACTTTCTGACCCCAGCGGTTCCAGATAATGAATTGCATTTTAGCGATTCCAAAGCCTTTTACCATTACAACACTGTTTATATCACCGCTCAAGGGAGTAAATGCATTGGGCACATCAACCAATGGTATTATCTCTGCTCTTACTTCCCTGCAAATAGTTCGGGGGCATCCGATTGCATTGTAGGCCGTAAGACAGGCATTGAAAGTACCTGTAGCATTATACTGATGCTGTACCGGCGCCCTTGAAGTAGTAAGCAGGGTATCCCCGTCTCCAAAATCCCATTTAAAGCTCACTGCATCTGGTGACGAGAGGTTGTTGAAAGTAGTTGGTGTATTAGGAGCCGGTGTTACCGGAGAAAAACTAAAGTCCGGAGTTGGAGCATCGAATACCTGTATGGTAAACCTCGCCGTATCAGTCAGGTTGCAGGTATTAGGATTAAAAGCTACCAGGACAATATTATAGGTGCCGGGTGTTGGATAAGTATGTGTGGGACTGGTGGCCGTCGAAGTATTCCCATCGCCAAAATCCCAGAAGAAAGTTTGCCCGGCTAATGATGTATTGTTAAATACTGCATCATAAGGTATACAACCTGTTGGTGCTGTAGTAAACTGTGCATCTACATTCTCTGCAACACTTACTGGGATCATCAAAGAATCAGGAGCATTACAATAACCTGTATCCTGCAATATCAATTTTACATTATACGTACCCGGTGCGGCATAAGAATGAAGAACTGGTGCTGCCCCTGCAGTAATTCTTGGAGAACCATCCCCAAAATCCCAGATAAAGGATTGGGGTCCAAAGGGCCGGGGTGGCGGAGCCACCGACAAGTTATCAAAGCGGTAATTAAATGATGAGCAGGGAGGTAATTTCACTGGTGCAAAATCAACAGTAGCCTCCAGATCACCTACCCTGATCCTTACATAAGAAGTATCCCTGATATTGCAGGTGGTGGGATCAATGGCTATCAGCATAACAGTGAAAGTCCCTACTGTTGTAAATACATGAGATGTTGAAGGAATAGTAGTACTCACTACAGGTGACCCGTCGCCAAAGTTCCACTCATAACTTTGCGCATTGGCTATAGTATCAGTAAAATCAACCGTAAGAGGTACACAGCCGGCAGTATCCCGTGGCACACCATTTATACTTGATTGCACTCCTGCCCTTACCCCCGATAGATCCATATCTATTTTCAACATGGTAAGATTGCATTCTCCCCCCCCGACTGCATTGTTTATTGTAGCCCAGGAACCCACTGTTGTGGGGAAATTAGGTAATGGAGGAATACTTAATGCCCTGCAGTTTCCACAAATCGCCTGGTAAATTTTTCCATTGCGGTCAAACCGGCTGGTGCCGCCGTCCACATGGTCACATCCTTCGCCGGGCCTGTTATTTTCACCAAAGAAACTTCCGAACAATTGTGATGCCCCGTTTCTTTCCAATACAAAAAAATACAGGTCCTTACCATCAGTAACAGATTTAAATGCATTAGGGGTAACCGGTAATCCGTTTGTTCCGGCACTGCTGTATCCATTAGTTGTGCCAAAAAAACCACCCCAGCCTGATATATAAACGTTTTCACAACGATCCACAAGAAAGGCGATCGGGGAAATATTTGGTGTTAGCCCTCCAGACCCAAAAGCTGTTGAGTAGACATATGCAGAAAGGTCAGGCTGTAATTTGGCTATAAATTGTTTACCCCCAGGGTTGTTATAAGGAGGATTTACAGTTGGCAGTATTGGCCAGGCTCCGGTTGTTTGTCCCATTATATAAGGAAAACCATTATTATCAAACTGTACCCCGAATACCTGGTCTATTCCGTCTGTACCAATATATGCAGAACGGATAACGGCTGTACCAGTATTATTAATAATCGCCAAAAATCCATCAATAGTACCCCCAAGAGCAGTACCAACTGTACCGGCCTGTGTACCTGCCAAAAGGTCATTACTTTCAGTTCCTCCGGCAACATAAATATTGCCTGTTGTTGGGTTAAGTGAAAGAACATAGGCTGCATCATTGCCAGAACCTCCGATATAACTGGCAAAAAGTAATGTATTGAGGTTGGGAGAGAATTTTAAAACAATTCCATCCTGGCTACCACCAGAATTTGGTTGGAAAAAACCAGCAGTTCCGGGAAAATTATTCGATTGTGTGCTGGAAGCAACATACACATTACCTGCACCATCCAGGATGACTTCACTTCTTCCATCATCGCCGTAATTTCTTTGCAACGAATTCGTATTACCTCTTTGTATTGTAATATTTACTCCATCATCCCCACTACCACCTATTTTCCTGGATCCAATTAAGGCCGATCCGGCAGCATTGAGTTTGGTTACTACAATATCGAAACCACTACCTCCTACCGTTCCATTGTTTACTAAAGGATAATTAGGAGAATTTGATCTTCCGGCGAGTACCAGGTTGCCCTGGGGATCAACGAATAAACTGTGTGGCTGATCATCACCCGATCCGCCGATATATGTAGCATACACCCTGTTTGATCCGTCAGGTGTTAGTTTTATAATTCCGATATCAAACTCACCGCCGCCATAATTGGTTTGATATGCTCCCGGAGAAGTGGGAAATCCTCCTCCAATCCCTCCAAATACAATTCCGCCTCCAAACATACTCTCGTCCGGGCCATAGGTAGCTGTAAATCCCCAGTTATCAGAACTGCTTCCGGAGAAAGAGCAAAAAACGATTGTTGGGTCAATAACTAATGTTGCAGCAGGATCATACTCCTTCACATCAAATCTCATCACATTATCTTTCACAACATATTTACATGAAACTTCTTTTCTTCCCGCCACATCAGCCTGAAAGGTATAAGGGGCAGATTCTTTAAAATCTCCAAGAGAAGTAGATATTACCAGCTCTTTATTTTTTACCTGCAATTTATCAACCCCTTCGTACTTCAATGCAATTTTTGACACATCCCCACCGGGCTTTACCAGGATATCGTACTTTAAGGAGCCCCTGTCTGTATAATACCGCACATCCACGTTGGGGTATACATTCTGTATTGTTATTCCCTGGTAAATTCGGCATTCAGGCGCCCATTTAGAAGGATTATCACCAATAAAATAGTTATTGTAAGTAGGGATTGGTTTCTCTGCAAGTATATTCATACTCTCAGAAGCTCCTACAAAATCTACATTCCATGCATGGGAACGTATAATCAGACTTTCATTTGGTAAAAGTGGTTTGCCGCTTGCATTAAAACCATGTTTGAACCGGGATGTTTTGGCAATATCTGCCGGATTATGCTGTACAACCGTAAATCCGCCATTACGGATAAAAAAGGTTCCATTACTTACGTCACCCTTGTATTTAACACGGCTATCCCACTGACCTTTATTCTCGATAAACTCAATATTTCCCTGCGCAGAAATAGTAAACACAGGAAAGCAAAAGGCGGCAAAAACAAAAAGATATTTCAGGGTCAAATTATTTTCTTTAAAATAACCATTTTTTGGCAGAATAAGATTGAAAACTTCTGTTAACAAATGTCTCATCATAGTAATATTTTCCACTCTTCGCAAAAACCCCTTAAAATGGTCTTTACTTTTAAGATATTTTACTCCATTGCACCGGTCCTTTCCGATAGTGAAGGAACTTCTTTAGCTGCAAATTTTCTGCCGAAACAAGATCAGGGTCATTTTCAAGTAGCTCCAGTGTTTTGTTCTTTGCGACTTCTAAAACTGCCCGGTCTTGGACTATACTGGCCAGCCTGAAGTTTAAAGCTCCGCTTTGCCTGGTTCCATCAATTTCTCCCGGTCCTCTTAACTCAAGGTCCTTTTCTGCTATTTCAAAGCCATTATTTGTACTTGTCATGATCCTGATGCGCTCCCTGGCATCATTACCTAATTTGGAGCCGGTCAATAATATACAATAGCTTTTTTCTGCCCCTCTTCCTACCCTGCCTCTCAACTGATGAAGCTGTGACAATCCAAATTTTTCAGCGCTTTCTATTACCATTACCGAGGCATTAGGCACATTTACCCCCACTTCAATAACAGTAGTAGATACCATGATCTGTGTATCATGTTCAACAAATCTTTTCATATTTAGTTCTTTCTGATCTGTTGGCTGCTTACCATGCACCATACTGATCCAATACCTGGGTTCAGGAAACCAGGCCTTTACATTTTCGTATCCTTTCATCAGGTTTTCGTAATCTAATTTTGAACTTTCTTCAATTAAAGGGAAAATGATATACACCTGCCTCCCTTTATCTATCTCAACTCTTATAAAATCCATTACTTTACTGCGATGAGATTCATAACGGTGAACAGTAGTAATGGGTTGCCGTCCGGGGGGCAATTCATCAATCACACTGTAATCAAGATCTCCATAGGCAGTCATAGCCAGGGTCCGGGGTATAGGTGTGGCGGTCATCACCAGTATATGTGGCGGCACCTCTGCTTTTTGCCATAGCCGGGCTCTCTGTGCCACACCAAAACGATGCTGTTCATCAATAATAACAATACCAAGGTTTTTAAATTGTACCACATCTTCAATTACGGCATGAGTGCCAATCAGGATTTTCAAAACACCTTCTGATAGTTCCTGCAATGTTCTTTTTCTTTCTGCCGTTTTGGTTGAGCCGGTTAATAGTTTTACCGTCACCCCAATTTTTTCCAGCTGAACGCTGATAGTTTGATAATGCTGTTGTGCCAATATTTCTGTTGGCGCCATCAGGCAAGCCTGGTAGCCATTATCAACGGCCAGTAACATCGTCAATACTGCCACGATTGTTTTACCACTTCCCACATCTCCCTGTAGGAGCCTGTTCATTTGCTTACCCTTTGCAGTATCTGTCCTGATTTCTTTTATTACCCTCTTTTGCGCTGCGGTAAGCTCAAATGGCAGGTGATTTTTATATAGTTCATTAAAATATTCTCCTACTTTTTCAAATACTACCCCTTTGGAAAACCGGTGGCGCTGACTACGTATAAGATTCATCCGCATCTGTGCAATAAAGAATTCTTCAAACTTCAGTCGCTTTACAGCTTGCTCATACTCTTCACTTGTTTGAGGGAAATGAATTTGTTTAAAAGCATTAAACCGGTTGACCAGATTCAGTTGTTTAAGCAGGGATACCGGAAGAATTTCTTCGATATCTTTTTCCCTGAGCATAGTTAAAAGGAGTTGTGTCAATTTTCCAAGTTGCCTTCCTCCGAGTCCCCTTGCTTTTAGTTTTTCTGTGGTTGAGTAGACTGGTTCAAGGTAATTTTTTCCCAACTGCTGATCCGGTGCCAGCAATTCCAGTTCGGGATGAACAATCTGTGGTTTACCGTTATAATAAGTAACTCTGCCATAAACCAGGTATGACTGGCCTGCTTCCAATAATTTTTGCACCCAGCCTAATCCCTGAAACCAGGCAAGCTCAATAAACCCGGTTTTATCTTTCAGTTCTGCCACAATCCTTCTGCCGGCTTTTTGACCGATCACTTCAAAATTTACTAATACACCAGCCACCTGTACAAATTCTGACTGTGGTGTTATTTCAGTAATAAGATTAACTTTTGTCCTGTCAATATGACGATAAGGATAATGTTCCAGCAAATCTGCAAAAGTGAATATGTTGAGTTCCTTTTTAAGCAAATCTGCCCGCTGAGGCCCGACTCCTTTCAGGTATTCTATAGGGTTTGATAATATGTGATTGGAGGAGGATATAACCTTGTCGTTTCAGGCAAAATTAGTACTTCATACGTCTACAGTACTTGCCTGACGGATTTCTCCCACAGCACTGTCTGCTTCTTCTTTAAAAACCGGATAAACCCTTTTACCAGGCAATAATTCATAAATACAAAATAAAAAGGAATTGCCAGCAGACCGGCTCTTTTTCCTTTACGAAGGAGTAGCCAGCCGGCAAAGGCCAACAGGTAAAAAAAACATTGTGCAAGTAACAACACAGTAAAAAGAAAAACTCCCGGCTGATCATACAGCAGTTTAATATTCATCACTAATAAAACCACCAGCGAAACAGGGCAAAAAAACCAACGTAACACTCTTCTTGATATGTATTGAAAACTCAATAGAGGATACTTAAAGATATTAAGACAGCTTTTTAAATAGCCAACCGACTGATATGCTCCGGCAGAAATCCTGATTTTCCTCTTTTCTTCCTCCCTTAATGAGGAAGAAGCTGTTTCTGTTGCAAAAGCCCCGGGTTCATACGCAATTCTGTATTCCTGAAGGCAAACCTGCATCGAGATCACAAAGTCATCAAGTATTATCTGATCATCCATTTCCTTAAACAAGCGGGTCCGGATGGAAAACAATTCTCCGGCCGCGCCGACCACGGTATAAAATCCTGCATCCAGCCTTTTTAAAAACGATTCGTATTGCCAGTATATACCTTCCGCCTGCCCTACAGCCCCAACTTCGGGGTTAGCTAATATTTTTTTTTCTCCTGCCACTCCTCCAATTACAGGGTTTTTGTAGTGATCAACAATCTTACTAATACAATCGCTGTTTAATATAGTGTTCGCATCACTAAAAACAACAACCGGGGTTCTTACTTCTCTCATAGCCCTTTTGATGGCAGCATATTTTCCCATCCTTTCATCCTCGTGAAGTAATGTAACACCTGGAAATCTCCGGATTATACTGACAGAATTATCAGTAGAGCCATCCGTAATAAAAATAATACTGAGTTTTTCGACCGGATAATCTAATGCCAACGTATTAATTACCTTTTGCTCTAATATCAACTCTTCGTTATAGGCCGCCACGATTAAAGTAACATGTGGCAATTCGTCCGTAGTTTCTCCTGTATTTTTTTTTATAAAGAGTCCAGTAAAGCCATTAATAAAAAACAACAATATCCCATAGCCGGCGTAGCAATAGAATAAAACGGCGATACTTACATAAAAAAATAGATGGTCAATGGTCATTTCGGATGTGAAAATTACGATTCAATAGTAGCAAATATCCCAAGATACTGGCTATTTACTGCATACTGCTAAGCTCAAAACTTTATTTTCAGCGAATACAATAAATATCTCTTTGTAAAAACTAAAAAAGCTTCCTATTTTGAATCGTAAATCCACTATTCGAAAACCACTACTAATGAAAAGCCACATCCACCTTTTACAGCTCGAACTGTATTTTTCGGGATATAAGTTTGCCCTGCTATGTTTTATCACCGCATTTGTTGTAACACTTATTACTATCCCCCCTATTATTAGCCTGATCAAAAAATATCGCTTGTATGACTTGCCCAATGCCCGTAAAGAGCACTCTCTGCCCATACCGACTATGGGTGGTATTGCTGTAGTAAGTGGTATGATGATTGCTCTGGTGCTTTGGTTCCCCTTTAGCAATCAACTGGCGCAAATAAGCTTTTTTTTCTCTGTCGTGGTGCTGTTTGGATTGGGCATTATGGATGACCTGAAAGATTTGTCTGCAAAATATAAATTCCTGATTCAACTGAGTCTTGCTGCAATTATTGCACTCTCAGGAATCAGGATCACTTCATTTGAGGGTCTTTTTGGTATTGATGAATTGCCTTTAATGGCACAGTATACTTTTACCATATTGGCAATTGTAGGTATTACAAATGCCTTTAACCTGATCGATGGTATAGATGGTCTTGCTGGTGGCCTCGGATTTATGAGCCTTGTTACTCTTGGCATATTCCTGACTATCAGCGGTGATGCAAATACAGCCCTTATCGCTTTTTCACTGGCAGGAGGTCTATTAGCTTTTCTTTATTTCAATTTCAACCCTGCAAAGATATTTATGGGAGATACCGGTTCACTGGTGCTGGGTTTTGTTACGGCTGTTTTGTGCATCAGGCTCATGCAATTTAATAGCGCTGCTGTCAATCCGGTGCTGCCCCACACTCCTTTATTCGTATTAAGTATTGTGCTGATTCCCGTATTTGATACATTGAGGGTATTTTCTATAAGAATCTGGAAAGGCAACTCTCCTTTTATAGCAGACCGTACACATATTCATCACCTCCTGACTAACCAGGGTTTCAGCCATGCATTTGCCACTAAAGCAATATGTTTTCTGCATGGGCTCATTCTTATGAAAACGATATGGCTTAAAAATGCCAAACCGGAATTGGTCATACTATTTCTTTTGGCTATTATGATACTTTCGGTGTTTATTCTCAGAAACCTTGGAATCATTACCAGGAATAAGCACATTAACTTTCTCACTAAAGCAGAAGAATAAGGTTTCTTAATTCCACACACTGAAGTCATATTTTAACTTTCTCGTCTCAACTGGAAAGGATTTGTATGTATCACTAACAAGTGTTAATTAACTTAGCTTTTGCATCAACTGATAAAGGGAGTATTTTTGTGGCCAGAAAGTAACTATAGTTAATGAAGGAGAAACTGCAGCAATTAGCCGGAGAACTGGAAGGAGATCTGTTTTTCGATAAAACTATTCGAACACTGTATGCCACCGATGCATCCGCCTATCGTGAATTTCCCCTTGCTGTCGCCATTCCAAAAACAAAAGATGATATTAGAAAACTCATTGCTTTTGCAAGCAATGAAAAAACGTCACTGATCCCCAGAACCGCCGGCACTTCCCTTGCCGGGCAGGTAGTTGGGCCTGGTATAATTGTAGATGTATCAAAATACTTCACACAGATAATAGAATTAAATAAAGAGGAAAAATGGGTAAGGGTACAACCAGGTGTGATCAGGGATGAACTCAATATGTTTTTGAAACCGCATGGTTTTTTCTTCGGACCCGAAACCTCCACTGCCAACAGAGCGATGATCGGAGGTATGGTAGGCAACAATTCCTGTGGCTCCAATTCTATTGTTTACAAAAGCACCCGGGAGCATTTATTAAGTGTAAAAGCCATTCTGAGCGATGGTACCGAAACAGAATTCAAAGCATTGAGCATTGATCAATTTCACAGTAAATGCGAAGGGACAGGGCTAGAAGCTGCTATATACAGATCTGTCCGCAGTATGCTCAGCAATTATGAGAATCAGCTTGAGATAAGAAAGGAGTTCCCAAAAAAAACCATTGAACGCCGGAATACAGGATATGCTATTGATGTTTTACTTGAATCAGCTCTGTTTACAGCCGGTGAGAAAGATTTCAATTTTTGTAACCTTATTGCCGGTTCAGAAGGTACTTTAGCATTTATTACAGAGATCAGGTTGAATGTAGTGCCATTGCCTCCAAAAGAAATAGGCTTGCTTTGTGTACATTTTAATTCGATAGATGAATCGCTTAGGGCCAATTTGATTGCACTTAAATACAGACCCAGTGCCTGTGAATTAATAGATCATTATATTCTTGAATGTACAAAAGAAAATAAAGAACAGATAAAGAACCGTTTTTTTGTTCAGGGTGACCCTGGCGCCATACTTGTTATTGAATTTACCCGGGAAATAAAAGAAGAAATAATTGAAATTGCCCGGCAAGTGGAAGCTGAAATGAAAAACACAGGACTAGGCTATCATTTCCCATTACTATTTGGCGAAGACACAAAAAAAATATGGACACTCCGCAAAGCTGGTCTTGGCTTACTAAGCAACTTGCCCGGTGATGAAAAAGCTGTGCCGGTAATTGAAGACACTGCTGTTGACGTAAATGATCTTCCTGATTTTATCCGTGACTTTAATATAATTCTGAAAAAGCATAATCTTTATTCAGTGCATTATGCTCATGCCGGGTCCGGAGAACTTCATTTAAGGCCAATCATAAATTTAAAAACCACTGAAGGCAACCGGCTATTCAGGCTTATTGCGGAAGAGATAGCGGTTCTCGTAAAAAAATATAACGGATCATTAAGCGGAGAACATGGTGATGGAAGGCTCCGGGGTGAATTTATCCGGCAAATGGTGGGTGATAAAAACTATGAATTACTTAAGCAGGTTAAATATACATGGGACCCGCAAAATATTTTCAACCCTGGTAAAATAGTTGACACACCCCCAATGGATACTATGCTGCGGTACAAACCTGGACAGAAAACTCCCCCTTTTAAAACGATATTTCGATTTTATAATCAGGATATTCTGCAACATGCAGAACAATGTAACGGCAGCGGCGATTGCAGAAAAACACATTTTTCCGGCGGCACTATGTGCCCTTCTTTCATGGCTACGAGAGATGAAAAAGATACCACGAGGGCAAGAGCTAATATACTGAGGGAATTTCTTACCAATTCTGACAAAATCAACCGCTTTGACCATGAAGAAATCTATAAAGTGATGGACTTATGCCTCAGTTGCAAAGGTTGTAAATCAGAGTGTCCGAGTAATGTAGATGTAGCAAAATTAAAAGCAGAGTTCCTCCAACATTATTACGATGCGAATGGCGTTCCCTTCAGATCTAAGCTGATTGCCAATTTCAGCAAGTCTGCAAAGTTGGGTGCTATTGCTCCCATATTTTACAATTTCTTTGTAACGAATAGTATCACCAGTAAATTAATCAAAACATTATCCGGATTTGCTGTAAAAAGGAGCATGCCAACTCTTTATAAAACGACTTTAAACAATTGGTACAGGAAGAACAGAATTGCCGATTCTGCCAGGGGAACAAAAGGCAAGGTGTTTCTGTTTTGTGATGAGTTTACTAATTATAATGATACCGAAATCGGCATTAAGACAATTCAGTTACTTGAAAAATTAGGCTATGAAGTAACCATACCAGAGCATATCGAAAGTGGCAGGGCATGGCTTTCTAAGGGATTAATAAGAAAAGCAAAAGAGATTGCTGATAAAAACATCAGTATGCTTCATGAATTAATAACACCGGAAACTCCTTTAATTGGCATAGAACCTTCTGCCATTCTCACTTTCCGTGATGAATACCCTGATCTGGCCGATGATACCCTGCTTGACAAAGCAAAGAAGCTGGCTGCTAATACTTTTCTTATTGATGAATTTCTTGCCAGAGAAATAGATAAAGGTAATATCAGTAAAGAACAATTCACAAAAGAAAAA
>CAZTKV010000008.1:0-2438 GCA_964614285.1 uncultured Chitinophaga sp.
AGCATATACTTAATATCAGCGGTCTCCAGCATTTCTTTTGTGAACCAGTTTGCCGGAGCCCGGTGACAATTTGCCACTCCGTTTCCGATTGTTTCAGATGCAGGATCAGCTTGTTGTGTCAAACGGTAGGCGAATGATGATCCCAAAGTAATAATCAGCCAATCTGTTTTTTGTAAAAATTCATGTGCTGCCTGCTGTGAGGTATTAATCAGACGAAGACATTCATCAGGATTAATATTTGAAAACCTGGAATGGTGATGCCAGCTGTTCCAGACTTCGTTAAGAAGGAAAATATCTTTTTTTGTGTACTTCTTATTTCGGGTGTAAGAAAGTAAACTTTTACAAACACTGTCCGGACCAAAGAGAATACCATTTGGATTTTGGAGTATAGTAAATTTCAATTCCGCAAATGTATTTCCTATATGCTCTGTAAAACAGGAACCAATAAGCATGATCCTGTCATGGTAACTAATTGGCTCCGGTAATTTCTTTAAATCAATATTTATCAATAGATCCATAAAATATTAAGTAAATATTTCCCCCGCAATTCGAAGACTTTCCTTCAATGCATCATTATTAATTCCATTTAATAACCCATTTTTATTAAAGTAACCGATCATAAGCTCACTATCCATATTGCCTACCAGTTCGTCATCCGCCATCGGGCAGCCGCCAATTCCTTTTAATGCACCATCAAACCTTCTGCAGCCTGCTTTTGTTGCTGCATCTAATTTTTCATTCCAGTTTTGCCGGGTTGAATGGAGGTGTACACCTATTTCAATGCCTGGTAATGATTCTACAAGATACCCCGTTACTGAATAGACCTGTTCCGGAGTAGCAAGACCGACAGTATCTGCCAGAGAGATAATATTTATATCCATTGATACCATCCTATTCACCCATTCAAATACAATTTCTTCATCGTACAGATCCCCATACGGATTACCAAATCCCATCGAAATATAAACCACCAGTTGTTTACCGGTTTTTAAGCAAAGATTCTGTATATCACCCACCCTTTCAACAGACTCTTCCATCGATGAATTGGTATTGCGTTGCTGAAATGTATCTGAAACTGAAAAAGGGAAACCGAGATAGGATATCTCTTCAAATAAGGAAGCAGTTTCAGCTCCCCGATAATTTGCAATGATGGCGAGCAGTTTGCTTTCACTGCTCCCTATTTCAAGTGCTCTCAGTACATCAGCTGTATCTGCCATTTGCGGGATGGCCTTTGACGAAACAAAGCTGCCAAAATCAATGGTATCAAAGCCTACTTTTAATAACGAATTGATATACTCAATTTTCTTTTGAGTTGGAATAATCGCTTTCCATCCCTGCATGGCATCACGGGAGCATTCGATAAGCTTAATAGGAATATTATTCATAAATGTCAAAGGTACAATTGCGGCATGACTCTATTTTTTCAGGGAGTTTACCTTTTCCCGTAAAGCGTTAAAAAAACGGTTTCTGTCCTTCTCTCCTGTTTTACTAATAAGTGTGGAACGACTCAACAGGGTATCAAAAGAACTGATGACCTTCGCTGCAAATCTTGAGTCTTTGGTAAATAAATATTGAAATACACTATAGGTTACCATAGTTAAGTCTTTGCCATCAAGGTTAATCACCATAGTATTGTTTCCAAGTATCAGTTCGTTCATATAAAACTGAATGGGTGCTCTGTACGATACTTCGGCGGCTCCCGGCATGAACTTAACACCTTTCTCTGCCTGCAACTGCAGATGATCGATCATTTTGTGGAACGATTCAAGCACCAGTTCAAAATCATAACTTGTTTTAAAATTACCGGCATCCCGGTAATAAGCCACCTGGTTAATAGTACTATGCATACTTTCCAGGTTCCATAATTCTACACAGGGTATCTGGTTATATTCCTGTAAAACTTGTTGTCCCAAGGCAAAACAATCAGAGTAAGGAAACTCTTCAAATGAAAAAACTTTATTGTTAAGACTTTCCTGGTTATTTATTGTTTTTGACCAGAAAAATGTTTTGAAAGCCGCCATCTCAGGAAAAAGATAAAAGTTCCAGATAGTGGAATCTTTACATAGATAATGTATCTCTTTTGATTTAAAGGAATTAAAATACTTAAACTGCATCAGCATAGCTTTCAGGTACTCGACAAATTCGCCTGGTGTTTTGTTCATTCCCGGAGCATCAAAAAGGACGGAATCATTTTGTAATTGCAGCAATTGATCTAATGATAAATGGTAATGTTCACATATCCTTTTCAATTCCAGCAGGGTAATAGGTTTTTCACCCCTTATCCGCCGGTAAACACTATCAGCACTAAGTTCCAACAGGTCACAAAGTTCATCAACCATAGACAGATGTGGTGGCAGGTTACTTTTCAGGTGGTGGAAAAGTTGTTGCTGCAGCTCATTGGTTTCGATCATATAAGAAAATTACGGAAAATCCGTAAA
>CAZTKV010000008.1:2538-3981 GCA_964614285.1 uncultured Chitinophaga sp.
GCAGATTATGCTGATAATGAGACAAAGCTGGTGATAGGATCTTGCTATGGAGGAGCCACATACCACAGACCATCCATTGACTATAAGGATACAACGAGAATGAACGGAGATTCTCTGATGATACGTCTTGGAGAAATATTTAAGCAGGCTATTGTTTACGGGAGCGAAAGCTGGGTAATGACAAAGCCAGGATTATTTCGTAAGAGAGCTGCCGTTGCCGGTTTTCCGGGAAGAAAACTTTTCCTCGATCTTTGTTATAAACCCGCCTGGGAAAATGTTGGAAAATGGAATGAGTATAATGCCGCAAGTAACAGTTTCAGAAGTGTTAACCCGATTACATTGGATATGTATGGTAACGTAATTATAAGACACTCTGCTTATGCAGATAAAAGAGAGGTGAAAGACGACATTTCAAAGAACCTGGGAAGAATGCAACCAGGTTTGTATAAATAATTTGAACAATATTTTTAAAACAAAAGCTATGAAACAGATACTATTAAATTATAATCAATCTGAGCCTGCAATGAGAAAGTTATAATCGCTGTTTCATAGCTTCATACAAAATGATCCCGGTGGCAACGGAAACGTTGAGTGATTCAAAATCACCCGCCATCGGGATCTTTATTTTTTCATCACAGATCTTCATCAATGCAGGGTAAATACCTTTTTCTTCGCTTCCCATTACTATTGCACAAGGTTCTTTGAAATCAACTTCTGCGATGTTCTTTGCAGCGTTCATCTCACTGGCATATACTTTTATGCCATTTAAATGCAGTTCATCAACTGCTTTCATCAGGCTGTTCACCCGGCAAATTGGGATTTTTTCCAACGCTCCTGCAGATGTAAGTATGGCGTCCTCATTTAAAGCCCCTATCCCTTTATCGGGTATTATTATCGCATGAACTCCCGTACAATAGGCTGTTCGGGCAATACCACCGATATTTCGGATATCAGTAATCCCATCAAGTATCAGCAATAAAGGGGACTCACCATTTTCTATTACAAATGACAGCACATCCTGAAGGTTTTGATACTGTACTTTAGCTATTTGAGCTACACAACCTTCATGATCAGTTATATTAAAACCGTTCAATTTAGCTACCGGTACGTAGTTGACCGGAACAGCATTTTGTAAAGCAAGCTTTTTTATTTCATTAATATCCTGTCCAATGGCTTTAGTATCAAGGTATATCCTGTCTAATTGCTGACCGGAAGCTAATGCTTTAATTACAGCTATTCTGCCAATTACCAGGGAACTCTTCCTGGGACGATGCTGTTGTCTGAAATTTTTCACCTGTCAAAAATAGGGTTAAAAAAGAATGGCATACCTGCTGGTATGCCATTATCTAAATAAAATATAAGCCGGTTATTTAATTCCAAAGGCTTTTTTGACTTTGGAAACATAATCCAGTTTTTCCCAGGTAAACAATTCTACTTTTTTTA
>CAZTKV010000008.1:4081-10176 GCA_964614285.1 uncultured Chitinophaga sp.
ACGATTATCTTGCGGCCAGTCAATCCTGTGTCACCATGCGGGCCACCAATTACAAACTTTCCGGTAGGGTTCACATGATATTTAATATCGCTGTTAAAAAGCTTAGCGTATTTTTTGTATTTGGTCTTGATTCTTGGGATAAGAATATTGATTACATCGCTTTTGATCTTTGCCAGCATTTTGGCTTCATTGTCAAAATCATCATGCTGGGTTGAAATAACTATGGCATCAATTCGGACCGGCTGATTATTATCATCATACTCCAATGTTACCTGGCTCTTTGCATCAGGACGGAGGTAGGGCATTTTCGAATTCTTCTCTCTGCGGATAGCGGCCAACTCAATCAGGAGATTATGAGCAAGATCTAATGCCAGTGGCATATAGTGCTCTGTTTCATTGGTGGCATACCCAAACATCATACCCTGATCACCTGCACCCTGCTCCTCTTTCTTTTTCCTGTCAACTCCCTGGTTAATATCAGCTGATTGTTCATGAATGGCAGACAGCACACCGCAACTGCTTGCCTCAAACATATATTCGCTTTTAGTGTATCCAATCTTACGAATAACACCACGGGCAATTTCCTGAACATCGAGATAGGCTTTTGACTTCACTTCTCCGGCTAAAACAACCTGTCCGGTCGTTACCAACGTTTCACAGGCAACTTTTGATTGAGGGTCAAATGCAAGAAAATTGTCAATTAAGGCATCAGATATCTGATCAGCTACTTTATCGGGATGCCCTTCGCTAACTGATTCTGATGTAAATAAATACGGCATGAGTAATATATTTTTAAGGACGCAAAGATAAGGGTGCGGAGATAAATGAACAAAGACCTTCTGCATCAGCCAGAAGGTCTTTTGAACATATCTTAATAACTTCTTTACAGTTTCGAATAGACAATTCTCAACCTCATCCTCTTGGCCGGATTTATATAAGTTCCCCCGGCAAGTACTACTCTTCCATAAGCTACCCTGTCAGTTACATATATCTGGTTGATCCTGTTATATCCCGGAGAATACACAAAGGCTCTTATCGGTGAGTAAATACGCAGCTTATAATTAGTACTTTTCTTTGTAATAATATTTTGAACATACCGGGATATATTAAACCGGTATGTACTGTCAGATTTTAATAACCCACCAAATGATGTAATATCATAGGTGTAGGCTGAAAAATTATCTGCAAGTGACATATCAATATCAAAAGTGGAAGCAGTATCACCGGCATTGTTTATTCTGTCTAAAAATAGCCCTAAAGGCTGCACAAACTGCCCATCTTCAGTGGAACGTAATGGGGTGGCTATAATTTCTGCACGATGAACAACAGCGTTACTAAATGTATCTAGTCCCGGTATTCTAAGAGAGCCATATGATCCCGGGACTCCCTGCAGGTATATTTTATCATCATTAGGTGTACCATTTGTCAGATATGAACTCCAGCCACCACCGGGTGTTCTCTTCACAATATTTGCCTGTCCGCCGGTAAGGTGATAAAATTCAGTTGAAGTTGTGTCCTTCACACCATTTTTTGTGACCTGGAAATAAACAATAAGTTTTGTTTTGATATTGTCAGTCGAGGAAATGTATGTAAGGGCATTACCCGAATTATCTGATTTGATAGCAAAACCCCTGAACAAAGTTTTAAAAATGGAATCTGTTCTGAAAGCACCGTTCGCTGTATTAGTAGTATCATATCCCTTCAGTCTTTCGCCCAACTGATTGGTCAGGGGAATGCGAATAACGTTTGCCAGTTTAGTAGTATCTCTTTTTCTGATATGCAGGATAGAATCACTCAATTTTTTTATCTGGAATGTTTTTGATCCTAATTCAGCACCTGTTGTGGCAAAATCCGGGTTATTGTATTTATAAAGAGTAGTATCATTAAATCCGGCATTTTGCGCAATTTCAAACACCCGTACGGTATTGAAGCTATTTGTATCACCATATGCTCCCTGGTATGATAGGGAAAGGATGACAGAATCAATAATAACTGAGTCTCTGTTAATGAATGGGTAAGTAAAATAACTGCTTGAACTGATATTAAAATAAGCGTCTGCATTGGTGGCGCCGAATTCAGGATCGTTACCAATATATCCTAATACCAGGTCATCATTGAAATATACCTTGGTAGTATCAGAAAAAAGCAGGTTGTCTGTTTCTATATCCAGGAAAGTCTCAAATGTATTTATGTTGTCAATCGGAGGTATAAGCCCGCCCCCGAGTTCTGTAGCTTCATTAATTTTTTTGCAGGCTGAAAATACAATAGCAACCGTGGCTACGATTGCTATGAATGATAAGACAGTTTTATTATTCTTCACAAAGAAAATTTATGATCTGGGTTAGTTATTTTTATTTGCCTGCAAGGTCGTTATAGAGTTGTAAATAGTCTGTTAAATCTCCTTCCGGATTATACGGTAATGTCTTCTTCCCTCTTACTTTAGTAAATTCTTCGATAAGCTTTTTTTCTATTTTCTCAGCTCCAAAAGTTATCGCATCAGCAAAAGTAGCACCGCCACGAAACATCGCTGTATTAGTACCCTCTTTATAAACTTCAAGATCCTTATCCTTTAAGGAAGCATGTATCAGGGCTTTCTTTATAAAACTGCTGCCAAGCTTTTCTTTAAAAGTATTCTGCCCGACCGTGTATACAATTTTACTATGAGCAAAAACAGGTTCTTTTTTATATACTGTTTTCAGATAGGCCGGTATCAACCCGGTCATCCAACCGCTGCAATGAATGATATCAGGGGGCCAGCCAAATTTCTTAACCGTTTCCAATGCTCCTTTGCAAAAGAAAACAGTCCTGAGATCGTTATCATCGAACCATTTCTCATTCTCATCATGAAAAATAAACTTACGTTTAAATAATTCTTCATTATCCAGGAAATACACCTGCAACCGGGCACTTGGAAGCGATGCCACTTTTATTTGCAGCGGCATATCGTCATTATCCACGGCAACGTTAATTCCAGATAGTCTTACTACTTCATGCAACCGGTGACGACGTTCGTTGATGATCCCAAACCTTGGCATAATACAACGGACCTCAAAATTGTTGTCATTAGCTTTAATCGCCAGCTTGTTCACTATCTCAGAAAATTCTGTCAGCTCCAGGTAGGGCGACATTTCATTGGCAATAAATAAAATTCTTTTCTTTGCTGACATGGGCGTCCTGTTTAGTTTACCGCTTTAAGGTAAAGGGGTAACCTTTCCGCTGCTAACCACCCTTTGCTATTAGTGGCAAAAAAGGCCGTCAGTTTCTTTGGAAGGCGGGCAAAGGTAATTAATTTAAGCCGAATTTGAGTCCTCAAACTACATTATGACTCAAACAATACAGCTTTATGATCTTATTTAAAAAAACAGGAGACCTGCATAAATGGCTTGATGGTCAGCGAAAAAATAGGAAAAAAATTGGATTTGTTCCGACTATGGGGGCTTTACATAAAGGACATATATCATTGATAGAAAGCTCTTCAAAGTCAAACCAGGTTACTGTTTGCAGCATTTTTGTAAATCCCACTCAATTCAATGATCCAAAGGATTATGAGAAATACCCGGTGACCATTGAGAAGGATATTGAGCTGTTGGAAAATGCAGGCTGTGATGTTTTATTCATGCCATCAGTAACCGAAATGTACCCGGAAGGATTAGGCCTGCCGATGCATTACGATCTGGGTTATCTCGAAACAATTCTGGAAGGAAAGTTCCGCCCCGGTCATTTCCAGGGTGTTTGTGTGGTTGTCCATAAGCTACTTGAAAAAGTATTACCTGATAATCTTTACCTGGGACAAAAAGACTACCAGCAGTGCATGGTCATTACAAAACTGGTTGACCTGATTGGATTGAAAAATGAGATCACTATTAATATATGCCCTACCCTCCGCGAGCCTGATGGCCTGGCTATGAGCAGCCGTAACATACGTTTGAAAGAAGATGAAAGAAAAAAAGTAGTTGCAATTTTCCAAAGCTTACGTTTTATCAGGGATAATCTCAAAAAAGGCGATCTGTCCGTCTTAAAGCATGAAGCAAACAGCCTGCTTACAAAAAATGGGTTTAAAACAGATTATATTGAGATTGCCGGTGCCAATGATCTTTCATTGGTAAATGAATGGGATGGCAAGATAAAACTGGTTGCAGTAGCTGCAGCATTTTTAAATGAGGTGCGGCTTATTGATAATATGTTGCTCAATTAATGTATAATTGATACCAGTTGTTTTGTTATTAAGCTACATCACTTTACTTTCGATGCCGAATGAATAAACGTTTCCGCACCATACTTCAATATCTTATTTTCCTTGGATTAGGTGTTTTTTTTGCCTGGCTTTCACTTAAAAATCTCGACAAAGAGAAAACAGAACAAATAAAGATAGCGTTTCGAAATGCACGACACTGGTTGATCATACCTGTATTTGCTATCCTCTTTTTAAGTCATTTTGTAAGGGCAGTTCGCTGGCGATTATTAATTGAACCTCTTGGTTATAATCCTTCCAGGACAAATTCCTTTTTTGCCGTCATGATCGGTTACCTGGTAAACCAGGGAGTGCCAAGACTCGGTGAAGTAGTGAAATGTACTGTGCTGGCCCGTTATGAAAAAATACCTGTTGACAAACTTGTTGGTACCATTATACTTGAGCGAATTATTGATGCGATTACCCTATTATTCGTTTTCGGTATTACGCTGGTACTTCAACCTCAATTGTACACCCGGATACTGGATGCCTTTTTTAATACCTCTCCGGCAGACACCCGGGAAAAGGGAGTTTCAACACTGCTTCTTACAATTATTTTGCTGGGAGCTGTCGTTTTACTTGTCGGATTATGGATGTTTTTCAAAAAGAAAACTTTTCATGATCTGGTCACATTATTCAAACGAATCTGGAAAAGCGTGATACAGGGGGTCAGTGCTATTAAGCATTTGAAAAAAAGGAAACAATTCATTTTTCTCACTTTTTCTTTATGGTCACTTTATCTTTCAGGAGGCTTAATCGGTTTTATGGCTTTCCGTGAAACCGAACTATACGGGATCAAAGAAGCTTTTACTATTCTTTCGGCTGGCAGTATTGGTATGATTGCTTCTCCGGGAGGTATTGGAGCTTATGCCTATCTTATTGAAAAAACGATGCAGTTGTATGGTCTTAATTACACCATCGCCTTAGCCTTCGGCTGGATATTATGGCTGGCACAAACCACCGTTATTCTGCTGGGGGGATTAATTAGCTTTGCAGCATTGCCTTATTATAATAAAAACAAGATCCGTGAACAGAGCTGATCTTATACCACAAAAAATAATTATTGCCGCACAAGCTCCACAGGTAGCCGCTCAATGGAGGGTGCTGGGAAAAAAGATTGTCTTTACAAATGGGGTGTTTGACATCCTTCACCAGGGACATATTTTCTCACTTTCCCAGGCTGCCAAAGAAGGTGATTATTTATTAGTAGGCCTTAATGCAGATGCTTCTGTGAAAAGACTAAAGGGTGAAAGTCGCCCGGTTAATAACCAGGAATCAAGAGCCCTGGTATTGGCCTCTTTACTTATGGTGGATGCAGTGGTGTTATTCGAAGAGGATACACCACTTGAACTGATCAAAGCAATCATGCCCGATGTACTGGTAAAAGGTGGCGATTATACAGTTGACCAAATTGCAGGCGCTAAAGAAGTAATGTCGAATGGAGGAAGGGTGATAATCAATCCCATCCTGAAAGGATTCTCAACTACTTCAATTATTGAACAGATGAAAAGTCGTTAGTTTATCTCTTTCTCAAAACTTAATATCTTTCTTTACTCCTGTTCAATAACTTTATGTTTTACCGGAAATAACCAAAGCGCATGGCACACATTCAAAAAAGAAAAACTATAGCCCGGGATTTAAGCTGGCTTTCTTTTAATGCCAGGGTGTTGCAGGAAGCTGCCGATAATACCGTTCCCCTTCGTGAGCGGATCAGGTTCCTGGGAATATTTTCCAATAATATGGATGAATTCTTTCGGGTGCGGGTAGCTACATTGCGGCGAATGATCCAATTTGGGAATAAGGCTAATATGCACCTGGAAAATAATCCTCAGCAGATCATCGATGAGATACAAATGACTGTGCT
>CAZTKV010000008.1:10276-23131 GCA_964614285.1 uncultured Chitinophaga sp.
CCAAAACCTGATGAGCATCATATCATTTTACTGGAGGATGTGATCCGGTTCAACCTGCCTGATATATTTTCTTATTTTGGTTACGATCATTATCAATCGCATATTTTTAAAGTGACCAGGGATGCTGAAATTGATATTGATGATGATGTGTCGACCAATATTATTCAAAAGATTGAAAAAGGAGTAAAAAACCGGCGTAAAGGGAAACCTGTTCGTTTTGTCTATGACAGGGAGATGGATCCGGGCTTGCTTGAATACCTTGTACGCAGACTTAGTCTTACTAAAAGGGATAACCTGATTCCCGGGGGCCGTATACACAATTTCAGGCACTTTATGGATTTTCCTGATGAAGTGTTCAGAGAAAAAAGACACCGGAAAAAGCCTTTTGATCACCCCCAGCTAACCGTCCGCCGGGTTACTGATGTGATATTAGAAAAAGATGTGATACTGCATTTTCCCTATCACTCATTTCTTCCGTTAATAGATCTGTTGAGAGAGGCTGCATTTGATCCTGAGGTCACTACAATAAAAATTACCTGCTACAGGCTGGCACAACAGTCAAAGATCATCAATGCGCTGATTAATGCGGTGCGAAATGGCAAGGAAGTAATAGTAATGATCGAATTACGGGCAAGGTTTGAAGAGGAAGCAAATATTGAATGGAAAAACAGGCTGGAAGATGAAGGAGCAAAGGTGCTCGTGGAAATTCCAAATATGAAGATACATTCCAAAATTTGCCTGATCAGGAAAAGAACTAAGGATAATAATACGTTGCTCTATGGTTTTGTAAGTACAGGTAATCTGAATGAAAGAACAGCTAAAGTATATGGCGATCATTGCCTGCTTACTTCCAATCAGAAAATAATGGCAGATGTAAACCGGATTTTTAATTTCCTGGAACAACCAAAAACCGGGATGAACTTTTTACGGGATTGCAAAGTCGTTATCCCAAGCCCCTTTTTTGTAAAAAGAGAAATGATCAGGCTGATTGAAGAAGAAATTAAACAAGCAAGGAAGAAAAAACCAGCTTCGATTACTTTAAAGATGAATTCTCTGTCTGATGAGATGATGATTGAAAAACTTAATGAAGCTGCCAGGGCCGGAGTACAGATAAAATTGATTGTACGGGGTATATTTTGTATGATGACGGAGAACAAAAAATTTAAAAAACCAGTCAGGGCTATCAGTATTGTTGATGAATATCTTGAACATGCAAGGGTGTGGGTATTTCACAACAAAGGCAAAGAGAAAGTTTACATATCTTCGGCCGACTGGATGCTCAGGAACCTGGAACACCGTGTCGAGGCAACCTGTCCTGTATGGAATGAAGAATTAAAGCAGGAACTAAAGGACATATTGAACATACAACTGGAGGATAATGTAAAGGCCCGGTGGCTGGATAATGAGCTGAGTAATGAGTATGTGCGAACAACAAAAAAGAAAATCCGATCACAGGTAGAAACCTATAACTACCTGCATAAAAAAACACTGACCCATCGTGAGACTGGCAGCAATTGATATTGGAAGTAACGCAGCAAGATTATTAATTACAGACGTTATCTCAGGCCCGCAGGGCACTTCAGAATTTATTAAAACAGCACTTGTTCGTGTACCCTTAAGGCTGGGATTTGACGTATTTGATAAAGGCGAGATATCTGCCGGCAAAGTGGAGAAAATAATCAAGACAATTAAATCATACAAACTTCTGCTCGATGTATATGAAGTAAAACACCTGAAGGCCTGTGCCACATCTGCTATGCGTGATGCAGCCAATTCAGCCGAGATTATTAAAAAAGTTAAGACAGAAACAGGTATTGATATCGAGATCATCAGTGGTGACAGTGAAGCTTCTCTCATTTATGAGAATCATGTAGCAGAAAGTATGACCCGTGATGAATCATATTTATATGTGGATGTTGGTGGCGGCAGTACAGAGCTTACTTTTTTCAGTGATGGCCGGCTTATCTTTAAAAAGTCATTTAATATCGGCACCATACGGTTACTGAAAAACCAGGTAAATGAAGCTACCTGGGATGAAATGAAAGAATTTATTCGCAGTAAGACAAAAGGATATCATCATGTGACAGCAATCGGTTCAGGAGGGAACATAAACAAAATTTTCTCTATTTCTAAGCGTAAAGATGGAAAGCCATTATCACTCGAACTGCTCAGGGATTATTACAAGGAATTCAGCAACCTTTCTTTACCACAAAGGATCAGTTTACACAAACTCCGGGAAGACCGGGCCGATGTGATAGTGCCTGCTTTGCTCATTTATATTAATGTGATGCGTTGGGCTGATGCAGAAGACATATTTGTTCCTAAGATAGGGTTGGCAGACGGGCTAATTCATAATCTCTACGAAGAAGTAAGACTGAAAGAGATTGAAATCTGAATTTGCTGATTAACACTACAAATTGTACTCATGGCAGTTAATAAAGAAGTAAAGCGGATTACCACTAATACGCTGCAAAAAATGAAAGCAGCCGGTGAAAAAATATCAATGCTTACAGCATATGATTTTTCCTTTGCTAAACTAATTGATGGTGCCGGTATTGATGTGATACTTGTTGGTGATTCAGCGTCGAATGTGATGGCTGGTCATGAAACAACTTTGCCAATAACCCTGGACCAGATGATTTATCATGCCTCCTCTGTTATTCGTGGTGTTGAACGTTGTCTTGTTGTAGTCGATCTGCCTTTTGGTTCTTATCAATCTAATTCCGACATAGCCCTGGCTTCTGCAATACGCATTATGAAGGAAACAGGAGCTCACTCGGTAAAAATGGAAGGCGGGGCCGAGGTAATTGATTCTATTAGGAAGATTGTTTCAGCCGGTATTCCTGTAATGGGACACCTGGGACTGATACCACAATCAATTTATAAGTTTGGCACTTATGCGGTGAGGGCAAAAGAAGAAGTAGAGGCGGATAAATTAAAAAAGGATGCGCAGTTACTCCAGGATGCAGGCTGTTTTGCAATAGTATTGGAAAAAATTCCCGCCGGACTTGCAAAAGAAGTTTCCCTGAGTCTAACGATCCCGACGATTGGTATAGGCGCAGGAGGTGATTGTGATGGCCAGGTGCTGGTTATGCATGATATGCTGGGTATCAACACTGAATTCAAACCCCGTTTTTTACGGCAGTATCTGAATGTATATGAGCAGGCTACCCTGGCAGTACAGCAATATATCAAAGATGTAAAGTCAAAAGATTTTCCCAACGAGAGTGAACAATATTGACAGTTTGTAAGCCTGCTGTAAAACTTTTCCGATTAGAAATTTCTTTTATCTTCCCCCCCTATTTTTGCGGCCAAAACCAACGTATGAGTCTGGCGAAAAGAATTATTTCGGTTATTGTCTTATTTACGTTTTCTCAGCAATCATGGACACAGGAAAGTGAAATCGAAATGGAAAATGTAGTTGTGACAGCCACCCTTGTTTCACAACAGCAAAAAGAGAGTGGACGTAATATACTTTCAATAAAAGGAGAAACCTTTTCTTCCTTACCTGTTCATTCAATAGATGAATTACTCCGCTACCTTCCGGGTATCGAAGTACAGCAAAGGGGGCCACAGGGTTCACAAAGTGATATCATTATTCGTGGAGGTACTTTTCAGCAGGTATTAGTAATTATTGACGGCGTCAAGTTGAATGACCCGCTGACGGGCCACTTCAGCATGTATGTTCCTATTCATCCTTCAGAAATTGAAAGAGTGGAGATACTTAAGGGAGCTGCTTCAGCTATTTGGGGTTCGGAAGCAGTAGGCGGGGTAGTTAATATTATTACCAAAACGTTTTCAAAGACTAAATCTGTAAACCAGATTAAGGCAAAAGTTGTTGCTGGTGAGTATGGTCTTTTTAATGGAGACACCTATTTTAAATGGTCAAAAAACAGGTCTGTTTTTTCCGGTGGTATATTATCCAATAACTCAAAAGGTCAGCCTTTGCGGGGAACTAAAGGCTTTTTTCATCTTACAACAGCCAATCTTTCTTTTTCTCAGCAGTTAAGCAAAGACTGGATATTGAATTTTCGTACGGCCGCTGACTTCCGGAAGTTCAATGCACAAAATTTTTATACCACATTTGCCAGCGATACTGCCAGCGAAAAAGTGGATACATGGTGGAATCATATCAACCTGAATAAAAAAATGAAAAACGGGTTGTTAAACATTGATGCGGCATATAAAGTCTTACGGGATCAGTATTGGTTCAGGCCTCTGGCAATACCTAATGATAACAAGACCAATTTCTTCACCACACAACTTTATTATACCTCACAGTTCAACAAACAGCATGGATATACTGCCGGAATGCAAGTTCAGCGAAAAGCAATAAAATCCAATGACAGAGGGAATCATTCATTGTGGCATGGCGCAGCATATTTCATCTTTCGTCACAAATTCGGAAATAGTATTTTCCTGAATGAAAGTATAAGGCTTGACTGGGATGAAAGTTATGGTGTTGTTTTGTTACCACAGGTAAACTTTGCATGGGCTCCATCCAAATTTACGCTTCGGGCATCAGCAGGTAAATCTTTCAGAGATGCTGATTTTACTGAACGGTTTAATAATTATAATAAAGCTTTAGTAACAAGTGGCCGGATCGGTAATCCAGACCTTGAAGCAGAGCAATCCTGGAATGCAGAGATCGGGGCAGATTATAACTTATCTGCCAGGTTCAGGGTAGGCGGAACTCTTTTTTATCGTGACCATAGGGATCTGATAGACTGGTCCAATACAGCCTATGCTGATATGCCAAGAAAAGATAATTTAATCCCAACAGGAACTTATGCATTGGCTAAAAATGTAGAAGAAGTAAGCACAGCCGGAGCTGAGTTGGATGTTATCTATACTGAACGAATTAATGAGAATGCCAGCATGCTGATAACAGCTGGGTTTACCTGGCTAAAATCAAAGAACGATGATCCTGTGCCCTCTTTCTATATATCCTCACATGCACGGTATATTGTCAATCTTTCAGCCGCATATACGTTATGCAAATTCTCTTTTTCAATAAATGGTCTTTACAAAAGAAGAGATGAGCAAAAATCTGCGGCAATTAATGCTTCGATTACTCCCTCTTATTTAGTTTGCAACGCTAAAGCGGGTTATAGGTTCTTAAAAAATACCGGGAAGATATTTATACAGGCCGATAATCTTTTCAACAAAAAATATAGTGATTTATTAGGTTCAGTTATGCCCGGCCGATGGTTATCAGGCGGATTTGAAATAGCTTTGTAGTCTCAAATAATAATCATGGATTTCTTAAAGACTCTTGGCATTGAGCATACGAATAAAGGCATCAGTACCGGTACCGAATGGATCAACTCATCAGGCGCAACGATTGACTCCTTCTCCCCTGTTGACGGGAAAAAAATCGGTTCTGTTATTGCAGCAGACAAAGAAAGCTACGAAGCTGTGATCAGGAAAGCGGAAGAGGCTTTTAAAACATGGCGGTTGGTTCCGGCCCCCAAAAGAGGTGAAATTGTAAGACAGGTTGGTGAGGCTTTACGTCAATATAAAGAACCATTAGGTAAACTTGTGTCGTATGAAATGGGGAAAAGCCTGCAGGAAGGATATGGTGAAGTGCAGGAGATGATCGATATCTGCGATTTTGCAGTGGGCTTGTCAAGACAATTGCACGGCTTAACCATGCACAGTGAACGTCCGGGCCACAGGATGTATGAACAATATCATCCATTGGGAATAGTTGGAATAATCTCTGCCTTTAATTTCCCGGTAGCTGTATGGAGTTGGAACAGTATGCTCGCATGGGTTTGCGGTGATGTATGCGTATGGAAGCCTTCAGAGAAAGTGCCGTTATGCGGAATAGCCTGTCAAAATATTATTTCAGCTGTATTTAAAAGAAATAATGTACCCGAAGGTGTTTCAGGTTTGGTTATCGGTGGGCGGGAAACAGGTGAATGGATGGCTGCAGACACAAGAATACCCCTGGTATCTGCAACAGGCTCTACCAGGATGGGGAAAGCAGTTGGAGCAGTGGTTGCTGCAAGATTGGGAAGGTCTTTGTTAGAGTTAGGAGGAAACAATGCCATCATCATTTCAAAAGAAGCAGATCTTGATATCGCCATTCTCGGTTCTTTATTCGGTGCTGTTGGTACAGCTGGTCAAAGATGTACTACTACACGCAGGCTGATCATTCATGAAGATGTATATGATACTGTAAAGTCCAAATTGGTCTCTGCGTACAAACAGCTTCGTATCGGCGATCCGCTCGACCAAAAAAATCATGTGGGACCTTTGATTGATAAAGATGCAGTAAATATGTACCTGGATTCAATAGAAAAATGCATAACCGAAGGAGGCAATTTTATTGTAGAGGGTGGAGTACTGAATGGCAATGGCTATGAAAGTGGTTGCTATGTAAAACCCTGTATTGCCGAAGCAAAGCCCGGATACAAAATTGTACAACATGAGACATTCGCACCTATCCTTTACCTACTGAAATATAAGACAATAGAAGAGGCAATTGCTATTCAAAATGAAGTGCCTCAAGGTCTCTCCTCTTCAATAATGACCTTAAATTTGAGAGAAGCAGAGCAGTTCCTTTCACATGCTGGTAGTGATTGTGGAATTGCAAATGTGAATATTGGCACCAGCGGCGCAGAAATAGGTGGCGCCTTTGGAGGCGAAAAGGAAACCGGTGGTGGTCGTGAAAGTGGCAGTGATGCCTGGAAAGCTTATATGAGAAGACAAACGAATACCATTAACTATGGTACATCCTTGCCGCTGGCACAGGGTATTAAGTTTGATATTTGATTATTACCGATGTAAAGGCGCAAATGCTATGAACTTTGCAAAAAATTGTTGACTTTTGTATCAGTTAACAATATCTGAAAAACCAAACCCAATTCTATGAAAAGGGCCTTCTTATTATTGCTTACGGCAATAATTTCTTCTACGATCACTTTCTCCCAGCTTAGGGTAGCCTTTGTTGTTGGTGGTCAACAATCATCTGTAATAGAAACCAACAATGTTCCGGGATGGGATACACTAAAAGATAATTTTTCAGGTAGAACAGGCCTGCATGCTGGGTTCGTAGCAGATCTGCCTTTTAGCCCTACTTCAAAACTATACTTTCAGCCGGGAGTGATCTTTTATATGAAAGGACGGAAATTTTCGCAACAATTTGATCCCTCTTCCTCAACTGTCATTTCAGTAAAAAGCACCCAGTATATAAACTATATCGATATTCCGCTTAATCTTCTTTTGAAGGTTGGGAAAAAAGGGAAATTTATCATTGGCGGAGGCCCTTATGCCGGTTTTTTCTATAATGGAAAGGAAACGGCGCAAACTGTTGGGCAAACGGGTATTTTACAGGATGACAAAAACGATGATCTCCCTGTCGGAAGCAATCCGGGTCAATATGCAGTGTTTAACTATGGAGTAAACGGGTTAATAGGTTTTGAAAGCGGTCGAATTTTTCTAACAGCTAACTATTCCCGTGGCTTAAATGATTTTTACAAGGCTAAAGATTATACAGGAACATTTAAACACCAGGTAATAGGTGCTACATTAGGAATTTTCCTTGGTAAGCCAGCTGAACTGGAGAAGAAAGTTAAAGACAAGGATAAAGATGGTATACCCGATGAGAATGACAACTGTCCGGATGATGCGGGCACTTCTGCTACAAACGGTTGTCCTGATAAAGACAGTGATGGCATAGCAGACAAAGATGATAAATGTCCTGATCTGCCCGGCCAGCTTAAAAACAATGGCTGTCCTGATAAAGACAATGACGGTGTTCCAGATCTCGATGATAAATGCCCCGATGTACCCGGAACAGTGAAATACAATGGTTGTCCGGTACCAGATTCAGATAAGGATGGAGTAAATGATGAAGAGGATAAGTGTCCCACTGTAACAGGATTCAGTCGTTATAGTGGTTGCCCTGTGCCGGATACTGATAACGACGGAGTAAATGATGAAGAAGATAAATGTCTTTCGGTAAAAGGCACAAAAGAAAATAATGGTTGTCCTCCGGAAGAAGTAAAGAAAGAAATAATTGAACAGGTAAATTATGCTGCCAAACTCATCCAGTTTCAGTCAGCAAAAGCAATATTACTCCCGCAATCTTTCCGGGTACTGGATGAAGTGGTTGAAATATTAAAAGAAAACCCGGGACTGAAATTGCTGATTGAAGGGCATACCAGTGCAGATGGCAGCCTGGCTTTCAACATGAAATTATCAAAAGACCGGGCTGAAGGGGTAAAAAAATACTTGCTTTCAAAAGGAATTACCGAATCAAGATTAACCACAAAAGGATATGGGCCTACCCAACCATTGAACAGTGGTAAAACAAGTGCTGAAAAATCACAAAACCGCCGGGTGGAGCTAAAACTAAGTAACTAAAAAATACATTGATTTTTTAAGTAGGAAGCCCCACCTGCCGGGGCTTCCTATTTAGAGCTTCACCCATAATCCGTTTCCCGCTCCTTTTTTTACTACGGAATGATACAATTCAATGCAGGCAATATCCATCGTTTATGCACATCTGTAATGACAGAAATGAGTCTGGGTATGGATATGCCACTTTTTTTCATGACTTTTGCTTCACAAACCCATTAAATAGTATAAGCAAAGCCTATGGAAAGGAATATTTCGTTTCTGATAATACTTCTTTGTTCTTGCTTTTTCTCCCAGGCCCAGTTAAGAGTAGCGGTAGTTGCAGGTGGTCATCAATCCACTGTTTTGGAGGAAAATGATCTTCCTAACTGGAATGAATTGAAAAATAATTATTCAGGTCGCACAGGTTTCCATACCGGTTTTGTTTTTGATGTACCCTTTTCTAAAAAATCTAGTCTTTTTTTTCAACCAGGGGTTATTTATCACCATAAAGGCCGCAAATTCTCCCAGGATTTTAATCCTCCGTTTGGCACTCTTACTAACCAGAAAAATGACCAAAACCTCAATTATATAGATGTTCCGTTGAACCTCGTACTGAAGTTCGGCAAGCGAACAAAATTCATCATAGGCGGCGGACCATTTGGATCTTTCTTTGTCAATGGCAAAGAGATCATGCAAACCACCAGTACAAGCGGAGTTACAGAAACAACTGAAAACACTGATTTGTCTGCCGGCAATCAACCCGGACAATACAGAACCTATGGATATGGAGTAAATGGATTGGTTGGTCTTGAATTCCGGGGGTTTTTTATCAGGGCAGATTATAGCCGTGGACTAAATGATTTCTATGAATCCAATGTTTACACTGGTACTTTCCGTCACGAAGTCATGGGTGGCACTTTTGGAGTTTTTCTTGGGAAGTCTAAAAAAACTGAAAAGAAGCCGAAGGATAAGGATAAGGATGGAATCCCTGATGATAAAGACAATTGCCCGGCTGAAGCCGGCACAGCTGCCACGAACGGCTGCCCGGATAAAGATGCTGATGGCATTGCTGATAAAGATGATCAATGCCCCGATGTGCCAGGACTGGTAAAATATAATGGTTGCCCGGTTCCTGACTCTGATAAGGATGGCATAAACGACGAGGAAGATAAGTGTCCAAATCAGCCAGGAATGATCAGGTATGGGGGTTGCCCGGTTCCTGATACGGATGGAGATGGTGTGAATGACGAGGAAGATAAATGCCCGTCTGTAAAAGGCACAAAACAAAGAAATGGATGCCCTGCAGAGGAAATAAAAAAGGAAATCATTGAAAAAGTAAACTATGCAGCTAAGCGGATACAGTTCCAATCTGCAAAGGCGGCCCTGTTGCCTCAATCATTAAAAGTACTGGATGAGGTGGCGAAAATACTCAAAGACAATCCTGAACTTGGATTGTCAATTGAAGGGCATACAAGCGGGGATGGAATTTTTGAAGCAAATATGAAATTGTCTGAAGAGAGGGCAAATAATGTGAAAGCATACCTGGTTTCAAAAGGTGTAAACGCATCAAGGTTGACAGCTAAAGGATTTGGACCGACACAGCCGGTAAATAAAGGCAAGGCACCTGCTGATAAGGCTCAAAACCGGAGGGTAGAACTTAAGCTAAGCAACTGATTGCCCTTACCATTCGTCAAAAAAACGCTAAAGCCTCGTCTGACGGGGCTTTTATTTGTGCAAAATGTATGAATGGTAATCAGTATTTTTACGCCTTTACCAAATTTGTAGTATAAAATCAAACAAATGAACATAACAATGAAACGTACCCATTTGCTTGCTATCCTGGGGCTGGTTTCTTCAGCCCTGTTTGCACAAAAAGACGAAGTTCCCAAAGGCTGGCACACCATGGATAAATCCACTTCCGGTTATTATGGAATCAGTGTTGACAAAGCCTATGAATTCGTAAAATCAAAAAAATTAAAAAGTAACACCGTGATCGTAGCCGTGATCGACTCTGGCATCGATACACTGCATGAAGATTTGAAAACTGTTCTCTGGAAAAACCCAAAAGAAATTCCTGGTAATGGAATTGATGATGATAAGAATGGCTATGTGGATGATATTCATGGCTGGAATTTTCTCGGTGGCCGGGATGGTAAAAGTGTAGAGAAAGACTCTTACGAAGCCGCCAGGGTCTACCACAAATTCAAAAGCAAGTATGAAGGAAAAGATATAAATGTTTCCTCTCTTTCTAAAGAAGATGCTTTTGAGTATGAAATGTGGAAACGTTCAGAAAAAGAAGTGGCCGGCAGTAGTAAAGACAGCGGGCTTGAACTGATCTTTCTTAAAAGGGCTTATACCAATTGCCTTAAAAGCGACAGCATTTTACGTAAAGCAATGGGCAAAGAAAAATACACCGGTAAAGAACTTGGTGAATTTAATTCAGATGATGTAAATGTAAAAAAAGCAAAGAATGCCTTATTCAGTCTTATGTCGGGAAATGATGCTCTTGAGACAACTAATGTTGAGTTTTTGGAAGGCTTTGGAGATTTTGTTGCAGGAGAAGAAAAAAAGGCGGAAGCTGGCAGTACTCCCCCTACTCCATACAGGGCAGATATTGTTAAAGACAATTACGCCGATTTTAATGATAAGTTTTATGGGAATAATGATGTGATGGTAAGCAATAAATCTGCATTACACGGAACACATGTATCTGGTATTATTGCTGCAGCCCGTAATAATGGGAAAGGCATGGATGGTATTGCAGGTAATGTAAAAATCATGTCACTTCGTGCTGTACCTGATGGAGATGAGCATGATAAGGATATAGCATTGGCGATCCGGTATGCAGTGGATAATGGTGCCCGGGTGATCAATATGAGTTTTGGAAAGGGCTTTTCACCGGAGAAAAACTGGGTGGATGATGCTGTTAAGTACGCAGAAAGTAAAGGTGTGCTGATGGTCCATGCAGCGGGAAATGATGCAAAAAATCTTGATACAACTTTTAACTATCCAACACCACAATTATTAGATGGTACCCGTCCTAACAACTGGATCACAGTTGGTGCAAGTGGTGACCCCAAAGCAGGTGGGCTTACAGCAAATTTTTCTAATTATGGTAAAAAAGAAGTGGATGTGTTTGCACCAGGCGTAAAAATTTATGCTACGGTTCCGGGTGGTAATACATACCAAAACCTGCAAGGTACAAGTATGGCCTCTCCAGTTGTGGCCGGACTTGCAGCCTTTATTATGGAGTATTATCCAAATCTTAGTGCCAGGCAAGTAAAAATGATCATTGAGAAATCAGCCCAAAAACCTGCTGAAAAAGTAAAAAATCCGGGTAATGATGAATTGGTAGCTCTTACTGAATTGAGCAAATCAGGCGGATTAGTAAATGCTTACGAGGCGATAAAGCTGGCAGCAACAGTTAAAGGAGAAAGAAAACCTGTGCCGGTAAAGCCTTCTTCAAAAGTAAAGACAGTCAAAAAAAGCTAATAACTAATTTATAGCTACAAAAAGACCGGCATTACCGGTCTTTTTGTTTATGTACAGTCTTGAATTTATTGAGAGCTAATAATGTTGAAAATCATATGTCTTAGTGTTTCATTGATTATTAATGTGAAAGAATTAATAGTAATAATACGATAACCGCATACTTGCTTTTAGAACTCCCTTTTTTGTTGTATTTTACAATGGTCAAACCACCATTAACCTTTATATCAATTTACATGTACGAAAATTTAATCAAAGCCGCCGTTTCTCAATTTATGGCTGCCGGTTTCGTTGACCGAAGTAAAATCCTGCTGGAATATTGTTATACGCAAAATAGAATAGTATTCGCCTAAGGATTATTTCCTGTTCTTTCAATTCTGAATTCTGTCTGGTTAATGAAATACAAACCAGCGGAATTATATAACAGGTTTTATTAATTCAGGATATTAGATTTTCACTTAATACACCAACGATGAACCTTTTCAAAAAAATATTATTCAAACTGAATTATCATATTAGTCATAAATTTTTTTATGGCCAATGGGTAATTGGAATCACAAGAGCCAACGTAGAAGAAATAATCCGATCAAAAAAATTTGACCCTGATATTACCTGGTTTCCTATCAGCGATCTCGAGGATAACTGGGCAGACCCGTTTATTGTGAAAGCAGATAACGGTACGTATGACATATTTTATGAACAATTCTATGATCATCCTGGTACCGGAACTATCTGGCGGATGAAAATTGACAGGGACTTTAAAGTTCTTCGTCTTGACAAAGTACTTGCCAGGGATTTCCATATATCCTACCCTTATATATTACAGGAACATAACAAATTTTTTATCGTGCCTGAAACTTCTGAGGCCGGAAAACTTTCTTGTTATGAATATGACCCTGCATCAGGTGACATCTCGCTTTCCAGTCATCTGATTCATGAAGCGCTTCATGATGCTACTATTTTGCAGCACGACAATAAATACTGGGTTTTTGGAATGCAGAGAAGTAAGAATGACAG
>CAZTKV010000008.1:23231-36224 GCA_964614285.1 uncultured Chitinophaga sp.
TAAATATTGTCGATGATCTGATAATTGTTGATGGATTTAAAAGAACATTTTCTTTGTCAAAACTGCTTGTTGTTTTCAAAAGATGGTGGAGAGCCAGGACAACATCCTTATACCTGTTCTTGTTACAAGGCAATATTGACTTTTTAGAGTGGGTATATAGTGATTATATGCTGGAAAAAGAAATACTGCTGATAGTCTGATCTTAATAACATACATAGTTATCATTCTCTTAATGAATCATCCTCGCCATGCCTGCTTTGCCTTTGCCTGCAGGTATATTTCTTTCATAAACAGATTAGCGCTTATTTTTGAGAAAAATAGCAGATGATTTCTTACAATACCAAGGACTGGTTTACATTTATCACCCGTTTTCATAAAGCGGATACTTTTCGTCAACTACTGCCGCTTATCCTGGCAATAAGCGCTTATTCAGGAATTATTGCCTGGCTTGAGTTGGACTACTGGAAGCTTTCTGATAAGAATTATGTAAGAAACATACCGGTGATGCACACTTTACTTGGTTTTGCCATTTCCATGCTGCTTGTCTTTCGAACCAATACTGCCTATGACCGGTGGTGGGAAGGTCGCAAACTCTGGGGTAGTCTTGTTAATAACAGCCGCAATTTTGCTATGAAACTTGATGCCATATTACCAAAGGAAGACAAAGACATGCGGTCTTTTTTCCGGAAAATAATTCCTGCTTATGCCTATGCCCTGCATAACCACCTGCACAAAGAACAGACAAGGATTGAGCTTTTTGAGGATGAGGAGCATAAACATTTATTTCAACGCATAGATCATCAAAAGCACATACCTAACCAGGTAGCCCTATTGATGTACCATCATATAAGTCAATTGCAAAAAGACAATAAGATTAGCGGAGAACAGTTACTTTTTCTGAATACGGAGCTTCAATCCTTTACAGATATCTGCGGTGCCTGCGAAAGAATAAAGAATACACCCATCCCCTTTTCCTATAGTGTGTTTATTAAAAAGTTCATATTCTTTTACATTATGACACTCCCTTTTGGATACGTTTTTCAGCTGGGATTTTATGTAGTGCCGGTTGTTGCCTTTATTTTTTATGTTTTGGCCAGCCTTGAATTGATTGCTGAAGAGATTGAAGATCCTTTTGGAGGAGATTCTAACGATGTTCCAACAGAAATTCTTGCGCAAAATATTCACCGTCATGTAGCGGAAATTATCTGATAAATGAAATAATCTTCCGGGTAAGGCAACTTTGGTTAAACTTTTGGCGTTATTCTGTATCTGAAAAAGATTTATCAGTAAAAATTTTACTATGTCTGTATTGAAGTCCTTTACCCTTTTAACAATCCTGGTTCTTGTACTGCTTGTTTCCTGCAGTAAAGACAATGACGGAGGTTCATCTGCCTTAGATTGCAGCACAGTAACCAATAAAGCTTTTGCTGCAGATGTCAACCCGATTATTCAATCTTCCTGTGCTTCGAGTATTGGTTGTCATGCCAGTGGCAGTACCAATGGCCCCGGATCTTTGACAAGCTATTCAGCTATTTTTAATGCCCGTACAGCCATACGGTCAGCCGTAGCTTCTGGTCTTATGCCACAGGGCAGCACTCTTTCTACTTCACAAAAAAATTCCATCCTTTGCTGGATTGACAACGGTGCTCCGAATAATTAAAGGAGCTGTCCCTGGTTGTTTTTCCTGTAATTGAGTATTAGCTAATTTCTTTTCTCAATATATTTATAGCTAAATATTTCAATTATGCGGCTCTTAACTGCTTTTGTTTTATCACTGGCCATTACTGTTTCTGCTTTTTCACAGGCAAAACTTGAAAAACTCTCCGTTGAGAAAATTATGAGAGACCCTAAATGGATAGGTAGTTCTCCTTCCTCACCATTCTGGAGTAATGACGGCCAGTTACTTTACTTTATGTGGAATCCTGATAAAGCACCGGCTGATTCACTCTATTATATTTCTGTTTTAAATAGAATACCAGTGAAGGCTTCTGTTGAACAAAAACAGGCCCTGAATGCACAGGGAAATTTTATCTATAACCAGGCAAGAACTGCCTACCTGTATGCCAGAAACGGTGATATTTATTATGTTGATGTGAAATCAGGTAAAACGAAACGCATCACTCAAACAACTGAAGGAGAGAGTAACCCCCAGTTTTGCTTTAATGAAACAATGATCGTATTCAACAGGAACCAGAATCTTTACGCCTGGAATATTACCACAGGTGAAACAATGCAACTAACCAACGTTAAAACTGGCGAAAATACTTCTGCATCTGCTGGATCTTTCAGGACAGGTGGCACTCCTCCTGCTTCCCGGACAGGTAGTAATCAACAGGAACAATGGCTGCAAAATGATCAGCTGGCTTATTTCCAGGTGCTGAAAGAAAGAAAGAAAAAAAGAGAACTGGCAGAAGCTTATAATAAATCAATTCCTAAAGAAAAAGAATTAAGAAGTATAAATATTGAGGACAAATCATTGCAGGGGCTTACAATTAGTCCTGATGGCAGATATGTAAGCTACCGGTTGTTTAAAGCAGCTACGGGTTCAAAAACAACCATTGTTCCGAATTATGTTACTGAAACAGGATTTACAACAGACATTCCTGCAAGAACAAAGGTGGGTTCATTGCAGGGAACTTCAGAGTTTTTCATTTATGATAGGGAAAATGATACCATCATCAGTATAAAAACAGATTCGATCCCTGGTATACGGGATTTGCCGGATTATGTAAAGGATTATCCAAAGCAACTGGAAGAAAGGAAAAAGAAAGCGGCTAACCGCCCGGTTAATTTCAGCAATATTTCATGGTCGCCAAAGGGAACCAATGCCATTATTGAAATTCGTTCACAGGATAACAAAGACCGTTGGTTAATGTTGTGGGATAAGAATACGGGTAATTTAAAGCTATTGGATCGCCAGCGGGACGAAGCATGGATCGGAGGCCCCGGTACGGGAGGATTTGGTTCTTCAAATACAGGATGGATTGATGAAAATATTTTTTGGTACCGATCCGAAACAATGGGGTATTCTCATATCTATACCACCAACCTGACTACGGGAGAGAAAAAAGCTCTTACAGCAGGAAACTATGAAGTGCAGCAAGCTCAACTGGCAAGAGATAAAAAATATTTTTATATCATCACAAATGAAGTACATCCTGGTGAGCAACATTTTTATCGCCTGACCATTGCAGATGGTAAAAAGGAGAAGATCACAACAATGACAGGAGCTAACCAGGTAGTCGTTTCGCCAGATGAAAAGCAATTGGCCATCCTCCACTCCTATTCTACCAAACCATGGGAACTGTATGTCCTGGAAAATAAACCCGGAGGAAAGATTGAACAAATTACTAACAAAGCACAAAGCGAAGAATTTAAATCCTATGCATGGAAAGATCCTGAAGTAATAACATTCCCGGCCAGGGATGGAGCCCTGGTATATGCCAGATTGTATAAGCCATCAAATCCCCATCCCAACAAACCTGCTGTATTATTTGTGCATGGTGCCGGGTATCTTCAGAATGCCCATAAATGGTGGAGCAGTTATTTCAGGGAATATATGTTTAATAACATGCTTGCAGATAACGGCTACTATGTGATGGATATCGATTACAGAGGCAGTGCTGGTTATGGCCGTGACTGGCGAACAGGTATTTACCGTCATATGGGTGGAAAAGACCTGAGCGATCATGTAGATGCCGTGAAATATCTTGTAAAGACTTTCGGTATTAATCCCCAAAATGTTGGGTTATATGGTGGATCATATGGAGGTTTTATTTCTTTAATGGGAATGTTTACCGAACCTGATGTTTTTGCTGCCGGCGCCGCATTAAGGCCCGTTACAGATTGGGCTAATTATAACCATGGATATACTTCAAACATATTGAATGAACCTTTTACAGATAGTATCGCTTACCGTAAAAGTTCTCCTTTCTATTTTGCAGAAGGCTTAAAAGGCCATTTACTTATTTGTCATGGCATGGTAGACATTAATGTCCACTACCAGGATGCCGTAAAATTAGCTCAACGGCTAATTGAATTGGGAAAAGATAACTGGGAGCTGGCATCTTACCCAATGGAAGACCATGGTTTTACAGAACCCAGCAGCTGGACAGATGAGTACAAACGAATATTTAAGTTATTTGAATCAGTACTCAAAAAATGAGGTTTTGTAGCTGACTTCTCACTTCCGGCTCAATTCCTATATTTGTAACTCAAGATTCGGTTATGGCGAAACAATTTGAAGACTTTGATGCCAATCTTACTGGTGATGAAGGTAAAGCAGAGGAGACCAGGAGCAGTTGGTTCAAACGTATCAAGAAAGGGATTAATACAAAAACATCGGAGAAAAAAGAAACACCGGAGGGGCTTTGGGTAAAATGCCCGGAATGTAATTTCATTTGTACCATCACAGAATTAAAGGAGAACCTCTTTGTTTGTCCGAAATGCAGTTTCCATCATCGTATTAATAGCCAGGAGTATTATGATATACTGTTTGACAACAGTGAGTTTACTGAATTGTTTGAAAACATCCGTAGTAAGGATTTTCTTGAATTCACTGATTTGAAACCCTATAAAAAGAGACTGGAAGATATCTGGAGTAAAACCGACCTGAAAGATTCCATGAGGGTAGCGGCAGGTAAAGTTGGCGGCAATGATATTGTCATAGCCTGTATGGACTTTGAATTCATCGGGGGTTCATTGGGCAGTGTGATGGGAGAAAAATTTGCAAGGGCTGTGGACTATTGTATACAACATAATATGCCGTACATGGTCATCAGTAAAAGTGGGGGTGCCCGCATGATGGAGAGTGCTTTTTCATTGATGCAACTTGCTAAAACAAGCGGCAAGTTATCCCAATTGAGCGATGCCAAACTTCCTTATATCTCCTTATTGACTGATCCGACTTTTGGTGGTATCTCCGCTTCATTTGGTATGCTCGGTGATCTGAATATAGCAGAGCCTGGTGCATTAATCGGTTTTGCGGGCCCCCGGGTAATTAAAGAAACGATCAAAAAAGACCTGCCAGAAGGTTTTCAGCGGAGTGAATTTATTCTCGAGCATGGTTTCCTTGATTTTATTGTTCCAAGAAAAGAACTCAGGGATAAACTGGCAAACGTACTGACTTTATTCAAAAACTAAGATTAGAAATGAATTCAAAGTAAGAGGTTTTTGCCTCTTATTTTATTTATACAATGGCCGAATTAAGAAACAGGCAAGCCTATCATGAATACTTCATTGATGCAAAATATGAAGCAGGTATGGTATTGCTTGGAACAGAAGTAAAATCACTGCGATCCGGAAGAGCCAGTTTCAATGACAGCTACTGCCTGATTCATAAAGGAGAAATATGGGTAAAGTCATTGCATATTGCCCAGTACTCACATGGAACAGTAAATAACCATGACCCGCTTCGTGACAGAAAACTATTACTTGAGAAAAGAGAGATCAAAAAAATAGAGGCCAAACTGAAAGAAAAAGGATACACTCTTATTCCTCTCCGGATTTTTTTTAATGATAAGAACCTTGCAAAAATGGAGATCGGCCTTGCAAAAGGAAAGAAATTCCACGACAAGCGGGAAAGCATCAAACAAAAGGATGTGGAACGGGAAATGAAAAGATACCTGAAATAATACTGTGTAAAACTTCGTTTCAGGAAGGCATGACTTTTGTCGATATTACATCCACATGAAGAAAGGATCACTGATACTCTTATTGTTTATTTCCCTTCATTCGAACTCCCAATCCGTTTTTGGCTACTGGTACGGCTTCGCCAACGTTAAAACAAACAGCTCTGCCAATAATTACCTGGTGGAAATGATATTGCAGCCGGAAAAAAACTATGTAAAGGGCATCCTCAATTATTATTTCAAGAATACCTATCGTAGTATACAGGTAAAAGGCAATTTCAATATGGCTACCCGGCAGCTTAGCTTGTACGATATACCAGTAGTATACCATGGCTCAGCTGCTAACTTTGAAGTGGATTGTATCATGAATATGCAGGCTATATTGAAAGTAGCGCAGGCTGAATCAGTACTGGCAGGATCGTTTGTGGCTATGCCCGATTACCGCTATACCTGTGCTGATATCAGGTTTAAGCTAACTTTAAATGCTGATATCAGTAAAAAAGACTCCGTTCTTAAAGCGATCAGTGAGTATAAAGAGAATTACCAGGTTTGGCAACCAACCGCTACAGATACCATAGTAGCAGTGAATGTTATTCCCCGGAAAGTGGTTAATTATGTTATTGAAAAAGAGTATGCCGAAAGGCAAAATGAGATTGTGAATGAAATCGAAGTGGAATCTGATTCATTGCGGGTTGATTTTTATGATAACGGAGAAATAGATGGTGATATAATCTCCGTGTTTTTTAATGAAAAACTGATCATGTTCAACCAGAAACTGACGCATAAATCTATTCATATTGATCTGGTGCTGGATACTGCCCGGAATAATAATGAGATATCAATGTTTGCAGAAAGCCTGGGGCTGATACCTCCCAATACAGCCCTGATGCGGGTTCATGATGGGAAAAAGCAACACGATATCAGGCTTACCAGTAATATGCAAAAGAATGCTACAATAAGAATCAAAAGAAAGAAAAACTGAAACTATTAAAATAACTCCGGCTGTTTGTTTTCATCTTTAGGTCTCACCCATTCCATCTCTGTTGATTTACTATAGTCAGCCAGTTTTGTACCCACAGTTTTCCAACCTGTCACTTCAGCAATCTTAACTATTTTCAACTTAGCTTTTCTTATTTGTGCACCCCGGCCCTGTTGCATTGCTAATACAGGTTCTTCATCTGTTGTTACAGCTTCTACATAATTTCCATCTCCCTCTTTTATAAACAGGAATTTAGTTTTCAATGTAGTAGTCTCAATTTTGAAACGTTTCACCATGTATTGTTTCTTATCATTATCCACATATACGGCAGTAATAATTTTTTCAGGATCAAACTTTCCAATATGCAATACCTTTTCAGGATCTATTTTTTGTGTCATTTCTTGGTCTGTTACTTCGTAATTACCATCGGTGTATATTACAAGTATTCTGTCTTCCGGTTCAAAACTACCCAGGTAGGTCCCTTTTTCCTCAGCACTCAGGCGGCCAAATTTTTCATCAAACCACAGTTTACGACCACTCAAAGTAGCCTTTCCGGCTTCTTTGAATTTTACAGATTTGATAGGGTACTTGGTTACCTGGTTACCCATACTGCTGCGGCCTTTTATTGCTAATTCTTCAAAATAAAAGTCAAATTCTTTTATGCGGGCAGAAGAACCCGGTGTCAATACTATCTTAACCACTTCAGCTTCTCCATTTGCATTTACACTGAGATAATGTACCTTACTTTTTTCATCTCCCCTCGTAAGATCATATTCCTTATCTCTTGTTACACCTGTTACATTAAACCGTTTAGCATAACTGACCCCTCCTTTACCATCCGAGTAGATCATATTGTAAGTAGTACGTTCATCATTTTTTTGAAAAACAGCTGCATGCAAAATGTCTTTACCAATAAAGGTTTTCTCAGAAACTTTTACCACTTTCATAATACCCCGTTTTGCAAAAACGATAATATCATCCAGGTCTGAACATTCAAACAGCAGCTCATCTTTCTTTAATCCTGTGCCGATAAACCCTTCTTCCCTGTTTACATAAAGTTTAGTATTAGCAATAGCGACATTCTTCGCTTCAATTATCTCAAACTGCTTAATTTCCGTTTTCCGCTGTCTCTCTTTACCATATTTCTTTAACAGGTTCTCGTAATATGCAACAGCATAATCAACCAGGTTATTAAGATCATGCTTTACCTGCTTTATTTCTGCTTCGAGGCCTTTTATCTGGTCATTGAGTTCATCAATATCAAGTTTATAAATACGGCGAACAGGTTTCTCTGTGAGTTTAATAATATCTTCCCTTGTCACAGCCCTTTTCAATTGTTTTTTAAAAGGCACAAATGCTTTGTCAATAGCCTCCAGTACTTTGTCCCAGGTTTCATGTTTTTTCTCCAGTTCCTTGTATATCTTTTCTTCAAAGAATATCTTCTCCAGGGAAGTATAGTGCCATTTTTCCTGTAGTTCATTCAGCTTTATCTTCAGTTCCTGTTCAAGCAGATCTTTTGTTTTATCAACAGACAACTTTAATAACTCCTGTACACCCAAAAACTGGGGCTTTTGTTCTACGATCACACAGGCATTGGGAGAAATGGAAACTTCACAATCAGTAAATTTATATAACGCATCAATGGTGATATCCGGAGAAATACCAGGGGCCAGGTCGACCTGTATTTCCACTTCTGCAGCGGTGTTATCTGTTACTTTTTTGATTTTGATCTTTCCCTGTTCATTTGCCTTTACAATTGACTCCATTAATTGAGTGGTAGTAACACCGTATGGTACACTTTTTATTGCCAGCGTCTTCTTATCTACCTCTTCAATATGTGCCCTGACTTTTACTTTACCACCTCTTTTCCCATAGTTATAATCTGCCACATCAATCATCCCGCCTGTCTGGAAGTCAGGATACAATTCAAACCTCTTTCCTCTCAGGTGTTTTATCGCAGCTTCTAATAATTCACAGAAATTATGCGGAAGTATCTTTGTGGACAATCCAACTGCGATACCATCAGCACCCTGTGCCAATAATAAAGGGAACTTCATAGGCAGTGTAACGGGTTCATTCTTTCTGCCATCATAGCTTAACTGCCATTCAGTTGTTTTTGCATTGAAAGCAACTTCCAAAGCAAATTTGCTCAACCTCGCTTCAATATATCGGGCGGCGGCTGCATCATCTCCTGTCCTTACATCACCCCAGTTACCCTGTGTTTCTATCAGCAGGTCTTTTTGACCCATATTTACCAGCGCATCCCCAATACTGGCATCACCATGCGGATGATATTGCATTGCCTGCCCAATGATATTTGCCACTTTATTAAAACGGCCATCATCCATTTCCTTCATGGCATGAAGGATACGGCGCTGGACCGGTTTAAGGCCATCCTCCACTGCGGGCACAGCTCTTTCTAATATTACATATGAAGCATAGTCCAGGAACCATGTTTTGTATTGACCATGCAAACCGTTGTCGTTGTTCTGTACGTCAGTTATTTTATTCTTTGCGGCACTCATTTCTTATTTCTTTCCTATTATTCCTAAATGTGTGTATTTAAATCCTTCTGATGTCTTCAATCCATATCCCAGCATTCTATCCATGGATGCATGTCCGAATAGCACTATACCTGCTATTTGCATTAGGAAATGCGGTAAGAGGAGTCCTGTGATAAAAATAATCACTGCTATCCCCTTATGATGAAACAAATTATAAGTGAATGCACCGGCCTTATTTCCTGCCAGGTAGCCCAACATACTTATGTCCGGCCCCAGGAACAGGATAAGGTACCACCACCACTCAACCTGAAAAGAATACAACGCATAAGCACTCAGGCCAAACATCGCAGCCTCTTCAAGCCTGATAGTATTCTTCATAAACTAATAATTTGCTTCTTCTTTCGCAAATGTAATTTCACCTTGCTTTCCTTCAGGTTTCCTTACATCAAAATCCTTCCAGGCTTTGCCAGCATCACCGGTTACTTCTATTTTTCCTTCATTGATCAATGATTTCATCCGCCACATAATAAAAACATCACCTGTCTTTATTTTCATCCGGTGCAGGGTATTTGTCAATACCCGGGTTGCTTTTTGCCATTCACCTGTAACATTCTTCAATATTTCAGTATCATAAAAATTTTCTTCCTTACCTGCAATTTTCTTCCCTCCTTCCAGTATTCGTACGGTTGCATTTTCCTCTGCAATTTTTCTCCATTCATCCGGGTCTATCTCAAACTCACTCAGGGTAACCGGGCGGGCCAGTTTCTTGGCTTTTGTAAACTCCTTCGGTTGTATTTCACTCAGCCATGATGGATAAAATATATGACCCTTCTCATTAATAAATGGCAGGTTATTAAGATAAAGGATCATTACTCTTCCCTGGTATTCCCGGAATTGCGGCATCAGCCAGTAATATCCCATCACATCATGCTGATTCTGCCCCATCCATATCCATAATTCTTCCGTGGGATTTTCATCCAGCTTTGTTTTGATTTGCCTAACAATTTCCCTGTCATCAAAACTGCCAACATGACTATCACCATAAGGCGATCCCTGAAGCAAAGTTCTCCACCAATCCAGTCGTGCCTGCCACCCTTCTTCTGTATCAATACCAGCTAAAGGGCCTACCGCAAAATCATCACGGATCTGTATTACGTCACCCGCCAGAGTTTCATCCAGCTGGATCACTTGTTGCATCAGTTCAACTTCACTCTCATTAAAAACTATATGTATCATTGTTATTTATTAACTGGTTGAATAATATAATAAACACAGGTTGTAAGGAAATTGCGGAAAAAAGGAATTGCACTGATCAAACCTGCCTGTTTTCTTGGTTTCCAGCCAAATTTCCATTCATAAATAGGATTTAATAAATAATGTCTTTTATGAAAAAGGATGTATCCCTCCTTTTTACAAATTTTTTCAAATCTTTCTATACTGATCCCGGTCTCTCTGACCTCCATCATTTCCTCTACATTTTCTTTCCTGTTTTTTAATATCCATTTGTACAGACCTTTTGGCAATAAATGTATGTAGGGCAACCTGGATATTTTTGATTTACATATTTGCTGATGCCCCCCAAAAGGCATATACCAGGGAGGAAATCCAAAAAAAACGATACCGCCGGGTTTCAGAAAATTTTTCATCCAGCCAATCAGTTTCGCCTGGTCATGTATGTGTTCGATCACATCCTTCAGCAAAATGATGTCAAACAGCCCGTTGAAATCTTTCTCTACATCAACCTTATAAATATCTTTCACTACAAATCGTATTCGTCCTGAAGTAATATCTTCCGGCATGAATTTTTTTGCATCTTCTATTCTCGGCGCATCAAGTTCTACTCCCACCCCTTCACATCCTTTATTAATAAAGGCTTTTAAAACGCCACCTTCACCACACCCGATTTCCAGTATCCTCATTCCCTGGTTTACCGGGTACTTCTCTTCAATGAAAGGAATAACATACTTTTCAGCATTTAAAACCTGTATGTCAAAATATCTTTTTCTGTCAGCGTGGAATTCAAACATGAACAATCTCGTTTAAACATTTTCCTCAACTATATCAAGTTCGACTTTCAGGTTATTGATTATGAACTCTTGCCTGTCAGGTGTATTCTTTCCCATATAGTATTCCAGCAATTGCTGGATATGTTCTCCTTCTTCCACCCTCATCAGTTGCTTCCGCATGCCTGTTCCGATGAACTGAGCAAATTCATCCGGGCTTATTTCTCCTAATCCTTTGAATCGGGTCACCTCAGGCTTAGCACCCAGTTTCTTCATGGCTTCCAGTTTTTCCTGCTCACTGAAACAATATATCGTTTCCTGCTTATTTCGTACCCGAAACAATGGTGTTTCCAGCACATACACTTTCTCATGCTTCACCAGGTCAGGAAAGAACTGCAGGAAAAACGTCATTAATAATAAACGGATGTGCATCCCATCGACATCAGCATCGGTAGCAATTACCACATTATTGAACCGGAGCCCTTCTAATCCTTCTTCTATATTCAGGGCATGTTGCAGTAAATTGAACTCCTCGTTTTCATACACTACTTTCTTCGTAAGTCCAAAACAGTTCAGTGGTTTACCCCTCAGACTGAATACGGCCTGTGTTTCCACGTTTCTTGCTTTGGTTATGGAGCCGCTGGCACTATCACCTTCTGTAATGAAAATAGTTGTTTCGTTTTGCTTTGCCACAAACTCCTCCTTGCCTTTCGCAGGGGCATCATCATCCAGGTGGTAGCGGCAGTCACGGAGTTTGCGATTATGCAGGTTAGCTTTTTTGGCCCTTTCATTGGCAAGCTTCTTAATACCTGCCAGCTCTTTTCGTTCTCTTTCACTTTGCTCGATACGTTTTTTTAAGGCATCGGCAACGGATGGGTTTTTATGCAGGTAATTATCCAATTCCTTTGACAGGAAATCACCAACAAACTGTCGCATACTTGGCCCCTCCACATCCACATTTATTGAACCCAGTTTTGTCTTGGTTTGTGATTCAAAGACCGGCTCCACTACTCTTACTGATACCGCAGCTACAATACCTGTTCTTATGTCAGATGCATCATAGTCTTTCTTAAAGAAATCCCTGATCGTCTTTACATATGCTTCACGGAAGGCTTGCTGGTGAGTACCGCCCTGTGTAGTATGCTGCCCGTTAACAAAGCTGTATATATCTTCCCCGTATTCATTAGTGTGTGAAAGTGCTATTTCAATATCGTTTCCTTTCAGGTGGATGATAGGATAACGAATCTCATCTTCATTGGTCTTACGCTGCAACAGATCCAGCAACCCATTTTTACTCACATAGCTTTTACCATTGAAAATGATCTTTAATCCGGCATTTAAAAAGCAATAATTCCATATCTGGTTCTCCAGAAACTCAGGAATGAACTTAAAATTTTTAAACACCATTTCATCCGGGATAAAGGTGACAAGTGTTCCATTCTCCTCACCTGTCTTTGCCTCTTTATATTCCTTAATCAGTACTCCCCTTTCAAATTCAGCTGTTTTTTCTTTTCCTTCCCTGATGGCGGTTACTTTGAAAAAGTTACTCAGGGCATTAACGGCTTTTGTACCCACTCCATTCAGACCTACAGATTTCTGAAATGCTTTACTGTCATATTTGGCCCCGGTATTTATCTTACTTACCACATCCACTACTTTTCCAAGCGGAATACCCCGTCCATAGTCGCGGATCGTAACGGTTTTTCCTTCTACGGTCAGTTCCACCGTTTTACCATGCCCCATCGTGTATTCATCAATACAGTTATCCATTACCTCCTTCACCAGTACATAAATACCATCATCTGGCGATGACCCATCACCCAGTTTTCCAATATACATACCCGGTCTCAGCCGGATATGCTCTTTCCAATCAAGGG
>CAZTKV010000009.1:0-13947 GCA_964614285.1 uncultured Chitinophaga sp.
ACAATATGCTCGGCACCTTGCTGTTTCAGCAAACAATAAACAGCAATACGGCCCGGCTGGATGTAAGCACACTGAGCGGGGGAGTGTACCTGCTGGTGCTGCGTTCATCCACTTCATTTAAAAAAAAGACCATCAAATTCGAAGTGAGAAAATAAACGTATGATACAGTTATTGTAAAAGGGGCCGAAAGGCCCCTTTATTACTTTAATATGTTGCCTATTTATTGTTTTTACCTTTCTTTTTTTCTGTCTTAATTATTATTCTGTCCTTACTTTCAAAATCATGTGGACTAGCTGAGTCTAAACCGTTTATTATAAAAATATCTGCCTGTTTTAACACATTCGGAAAAGTTACACCGGCTTCATCCTCTATAGCTTTCAAGCTTACTTGCTGGTATTTAAATTTGCTAAAATCAAATTTTGCTTCAAGTCCTCTTCTGTCAATTACCTTTGTTTGATCAAGTATAAAACCGTAAGCAAGCAATCCCTCATCTTCATCAATAGTGGCAACTACCTTCCAGAAGCGGGTAGGGTAATAAATATCATTGTAGATTCTTTCCGGATCTTCAGTCAAAATAGGGCCGGCAAAAATACTTGCTTTAGTATCATCACCTGACAAGCCATCCTTGATAGCATTCTCTAGTAATCCCCATACTCCGTATTGTTTAGACTGATTGAATCCTTCATGCTGTGGTGTGCAATTGGTCCAGTGAAACGTATCAGAGTTGGCATATTCTATTTCAAGCTCTGTATTACCATAACAACTGTCATCCCGTCTTACCATATGCCCCCTGTCAACTTGGGTAGCAGGCTTGTAAAACTCAGCATCGATTATTTGTATTTCTGCAGGTATACGGGGGTCCAGTCTCCATGAATTGCCTTCATCGCCAAATTCTTTTCTGTCACGGGATGTTTTAAGTGCAGGATCGTAATCCACATTCACAGCGCTCCACATCTGCAAACGAAATTTTTTATTCATCACCAGTGAAAAGTGATAATATTTCAGTACTAGCGGAATATTGCTAGTATCTTTTTTATAGATTTCACCTATTCTTCCGGCTGCCACACCGGGCAAGGGTATATTAACTGATAAGAAATTCTCTTTGTATCCTTTATATCTTCTGCCGCTATAGTTTTCGTCAAAACGTAGTTTCTTTTCAGGAACTCCCTGGGCAGGTTTTGTTTCTGGCAATAACAATGGGTTGGCGCCAGGCACAGTGCCTGATGATGCATTAATGGTTACATTATTGGTATTATAAAAATTAAAAACATTCTGACTCATATAACTGTTTTTTGGATCAATAAACGGGTTAACAACATCATTTTCGGATAGATTGGGTTTTACTACTATGGGTGAATCAGGAGGTGTAATTATAAGGTTGCTTTCGGGTGTTGCTTCATGACTGATGCGTAGCACTGAATCAAGTAATTCAATCTCCTTAGGTTTGCCAGGCTTTTGTTTGCTGAGGAAATTTACAATGCGGCTAATACTCACACCTTCATTGGCTATGTATATTTTATCTGCATCTGTCATCGTACCATCCCACGGCTTGTTGTACTTACTCCACACTTTATCTCCAATTGTCATAGCAATTCCGCTGTGGTGAAGCGCTGCCACTTCCCAATGCTGGTTGGCTGCAGGAGAACCAGAGGAGGCCTCATCTGTATCAGTGGAGTATTGGATAAAACCTTCTTCTTCCAGTATGTCTTTCACAATATTATTATCGGTCGAATATTGCTTGGGTCCGCCGAGGGGGTATTGAACAATATGTATCTGGCTTCCGATTATAACTTTCCCTTTTGTGCCGATGAGTGGAATATATCCAAGATCGGCAAGTTTGAACTGACCGCTCTCATCTATTGACTCTGCATATACAATGGTGAAGTCAAGATCAATGTCTGTTAAAAAGAAAATTTCCGGGGTCAATCTGAATTTTAATCCGCTCTGCAATTTGTTGAACTCATTGTATTCATATTTGAAATTAATGACACAGCCCTCAGCATAGTCTTGTGCAGGAAAGACATGGTTATTCGTAATGATCAGGTTGGGTGCTATAAGAAAACCGCTTCCAAATGCATCAATTTCTATACCGGGGTCAGGTATTTGGTAAACTCGTCCTACGGGAATACCAAAGCGATAAGCTTCGGCGCTTGGCGGTCTTTTGCTCAAGTCAAGTGTGTCGCCAATCTTTCTTTCTACAGTTCTTGCTTTGGATTCTGTACTTTTTATCAGTTCCGTCTTTGCTTTGGCGGCCTCACGGATATTGTAATTATTATACCGCTCAACCATTTTGGCTTTTTCACCCGCATTCTTTTCAAGGTAGCCAGCCGGGTTTTCACGGAACTCCTTTCGTTTGTTCCAACGGCTGAATGCTTTAGCTTCCGCTGCCAGCTTAAGGTCTCTTATTTCCCGGAGTTTTATTTTATCCATCATAGCTATGTTTTTTGTTGTTAATGGTTGCAGGTAATAAATAGCAAAAACCTGTCTTATGTGAAGTTGAATTTATTTTCAATAAAAGGCAATAACCATTTCATGGTATTTTACACAGATTATGTTAAGTTTTTCTTACGTAATTTGCAGATACTAACCCAGTTCCATGAACCACTTGTATTTTGGCGACTGCCTGGATGTATTAAGGGAAATTGCAAAAGAGCACCCCCAACCTTTTATCGAGCTTATCTATATTGACCCGCCCTTTAACAGCAAGCGCAACTACAATGTGCTGTTTGAAAGCATGGACATGAAGGATGCCAATGCACAGAAGCAGGCTTTTGCCGATACCTGGACGAACTACAGCTATGTGGATGAGCTGAACCAGATGGCCGAGCTGCATAAAGATATTTACACCATACTAAGAACTTTTCATGAGTTAAGAGCATAAGCGATGGCGCCGTGGCTTATTTAACAACCATGGCCATACGCATATATTATATGCACAGGCTGCTGAAAGATACCGGCAGCTTTTATCTGCATTGCGACCCAACCATGAGCCATTGTTTGAAACTGATTTGTGATATGATTTTTGGGGAAAAGAATTTTAGAAATGAAATCGTATGGCAAAGAACGGCAGTAAAAGGAGACGTTAGAAAAAAATATGGGTCAGTACACGACCTTATTTTGTTATATTCTAAAACCAATGAATTTACATTTCAATCTGTGTACGCAGAAAAAGATGAAGAATATACGAAGCGGTTTTCTTTTGACGATCATGATGGCAAAGGACTATATCAAAGTGCTCCACTAGATAGTCCTAATCCAAGGCCTAACCTTACGTATGAGTATAAGGGATTTTCTCCTCCAGCAAATGGCTGGAGAGTTAGCTTAGATGTTATGAAACAGCTTGATAAAGATGGCAAGCTAATATTTCCAAAAATAAAAGAGGGGAGAATTAGACGAAAGGTATATTTAAATGAACAAGAAGGTCCAAAAGTTCCTGACGTTTGGGTTGATATTTCTCCTTTACAGGCGACAGAAGCAGAACGCCTCGGTTATCCCACTCAAAAACCCGAAGCTTTATTAGAACGCATCATTAGAGCCAGCAGTAATGAAGGCGATATAGTAGCCGATTTCTTTTGCGGCTGCGGCACCACCATCGCTGTGGCACAACGGCTCAACCGGCAATGGCTGGGTGCCGATATTTCTCACCTTGCTATCCGCCTTATTGTAAAACGGCTTACCGAAACCTATGGCCTAGGGGTGCGGCATAATATAAAAATGCATGGCCTTCCCAGAGATGTGGCCAGTGCCAAAATGCTGGCGCAGGAAACAGAAGGCGGCCGTATCGGTTTCCAGGACTGGGCCATTGAAGTAATGCTGAATGGTGTGGTGAATGAAAAGAAAGTGGCCGATGGCGGTTATGATGGGTATCTCACTTTCAATATGGGCAAAGAAAAATATTTTGCCCTGATAGAAACCAAGAGCGGCAAGCTTACGGTAAAGAACATGAGAGAGTTTGTGCAGGTGGTGAAAACACAAAATGCAGCCGTAGGTATCTTTGTTTGTTTTGAAGAAAATGTTACCAAAGAAATGATTAAAGAAGCACGGGATGCCGGTCATATTAAACTCGGCAATGCAGAGTTTCCCATGGATAAGATACAGATCATTACCATCGAAGATCTTTTTGCCGGCAAACAACCCCAGCTTCCCGGCGCCGCCGAAAACGAAACCTTTAAGAAGGCCAAACGTAACGAAGGCAAAGCCAGCAGTAGGGGGTTGTTTGATTGAAGGATGTATGATCTTATAAGTTTGACGGGCCGGGCCTTGTGCTGCAAACCTTATAGGATTAGTGTTGGGGCGTTTAATTGATTTTAATGTAATAATAAACAGCAATATTTCTTGGTCTTGATTCTTCGCCCCCCGAAAAACTTGTAACCTCCGTTCCTCCGTTACCGGCACCTCCGCCATTTGTAAAACGTCCAGGCTGGCTTGCGGGATATGTAACTGTTATTACATGGTTGTGTGATTTAAATTCATCAAACTGATAGTCACCAACCGTTCTGTTGTTTTGTGTATCACCATAATTACTGGCATCAAATGGTAATGGCTGTCCCACACTATACATTAAGTTTAGGCCTCTTAAAAACTTCCCCCGCAGATCCGGAAGAGTTGTTCGTTGGGTAATTTTTGCCAGTGCAGACCCGGCAACGGAACGACCATCGCATGGGGCATATGTTGATCTTGCAGGGTTGAGTGCTGCTTGTTCGCCGATGGATTGGCACAGCTCATCGTAATTTAGTACTGATGCGATGATTGTTCCTAAAATTTGATCTTGGTAAGGCATTTTTAGTTTTTAGTCTATTAAGCCTACTCTGTACAGTTTTCGGCATCTCTGGCTTACTCTTAAGGATTTTCAGCTCTCTCCTGTTTTAGATAGGGGAACGTTTATGAATACTCAAATTTGATTTCATTTCTATATAAAGTCAATACTAGTTTTTTGGTTTTTTCTTAAGGTGGAGACACTGATAATCTTATACTTAAAATGTAAAGTTGGTTGCGAGCCCCATCCCAAACCAGGTCTTTCCTCTGTATAACCACTCTTTAGCTCTTGAACCAAACGGAAAATCTTTACCGATAGCAATCATAATCCCAAAATTATTTCTGGAAAGAAGGGTATTTACACCAAGGCTTAGTGCTGCCATATTTTGTGCTTTCCCGTTAAACTTCCTGGGATCTTTAGACGTTTCTTTTTTTAGATCGGCAATCGTTGGTCCGCCAAAAATCATTAAACTTATGCTTCGGTTTGTAACTCCGCGGATAGTAAACTTTGACTGCCCCCAAGTATGCCCATAATTAACACCAAGATTGATTGATCCGATAGATGAGGAGGATAGAGCTGAACTGTCAGTGTAAACTTTTGTTTTTCCCCGGTGTTTAAATAATATGCTATTAATACCAAGACTCCAGCCTTTATACGGCAGTCGGTAAGTAATTACAGGATCGCCAATCTGGGTTCTTTCTCCTGCACCTGATTTAGTAAGGTAAATATCGTTCTTGAGTGAGCTGCTTATAGCAGTAGGATCATTTTTGTATTTATCTGGATTCTTTTTTGTATCTAGAATTGTCCAGAAATCTAATTTTAGCCGCTGATCCTTTTCTTGCGAAACCAAGGCAAAAAGCTGCTTTGATTTTATAGTGTATACTGTTTGATTATCCTTACTAACTAGTTTATATCCTTTTTTTTGAAGATAATCGGGGCTTAGTATATATCTAAAGCGAAATTTATTTTTTTGCGCTTGCTCTTGCGATTGGATGTGTAAAGATGTTAAAAGAAAAAGAGACATAGCAAGAAGAGTTATTTTCATATTTTTTAATGCAAATTCTATTACTTACCTCCAAAAGTCAATACCCTTTTTGGGTTAGTTCATGTTAAAAAATTAAAGCCCTGTCATCCGAAATCCCGGGGAGGGAAATCGGGGCGACAGGGCTCTTTATATTGTACCGTCTCAGTTAATATCTATGCACACAGCTCCACTTTGAACGCCAGGCTGAAATAGCGGAAGAACTCTCCTCTGTCGTTACTGCTGTAGCCGTTCCAGGCCTGGCCAAAAGTAAAGGGATGCTTGTTGCCGCTGGCGGCTTCGCCGATACCCACAATACCATCATTGGTCTGCAGGCGGAAACCATAGGTCGCATCTTTTTTCAGCGCTATAGGTTCCAACTCAAAGCGGATCCAATGCGTGCCGTCCTTTTTATCTACCGGTCGGCTGGTATTGCCAATGGCCGGGCCCCAGGTATTGGTAGACGGGTCAAATTCATGCAGGGTAAGGGCCACTTCACCGGGTTGTGTTACGGCGGAGGCATACACCTGTATGTTGTTGACTAATCCTTCTGAGGGGCAAATAAATGTTTGTCCGGCTAGGCGGTCATGACTATGAGGTTTCAGATGACCGATCCAGAGAGTAGTGTTGTTCTGCGCCTGGCTAAGTACCGGGCGGGAATGGCTGCTGTGTTTTTTAGTTTCCATAATATATCTGCATTTTAAAATAAACAAATCGGGGGTACGGTTGCAGCTGGTAATGGTAAAAAAAGAACTGGTGTTATGTCAGAAACTCCCGTTTCCGGGTATTATTGTGCGGCTGACAAAAATCAGTTATAAAATTAATAACACATTGTGCTAATCTTATAGGGAGATTTACCAATCTTTTTAAGTAAATTGACAATGACCTGGCGGGTAAAAGAGAATGTGGATAACCCCGGAAATGAGGTGAAAAAATGGTGCAGAAAGAAAAATTTTTTTCAAAACCAATTTGCTCTTTATTTCGCCTCACTGACTGACGGACACATTCCTTTAACGAAGAAGTAATAATTTCTTAAAACATGATGGAACTAACCCGGTGGTCATTAGTGAATAACTGATGGTTTAACTTTTTATCTCCCTACCTGAACAATGGACCTGACCAATATTAATAAAGACCGCAAGACGAGAAGAAAATCCACCCTTGACCTAGGAACAATGGTATATGGTAAAGTGCCCCCGCAGGCGAAAGACCTGGAAGAAGCGGTATTGGGCGCCATCATGCTGGAGAAAAGTGCTTTTGATACCATTGTAGAAATATTAAAGCCCGAATGTTTTTATGTAGAAGCTCACCAGCGCATCTTCAGCGCTATGCAGGGCCTGGCGAATAAAAGTCAGCCGATAGATATTTTAACAGTAGCCGAAGAACTCCGCTTCCGGGAAGAACTTGAAATGATAGGCGGAGCTTATTACGTTACCAAGTTAACCAACACCGTTGTTTCATCCGCCAACATTGAAGCTCACTCAAGGATCATTCTGCAAAAATTTATTCAGCGGGAACTGATCCGCATCAGCGGGGAGATCATCGGTGATGCCTACGAGGATTCAACAGATGTGTTTGACCTGCTGGATGTGGCCGAAAGCAAGTTGTTTGAGATTACCAATAACAACCTGCGCAAGAATTTTGAAACGATCGACTCCGTTTTGGTTAATACTATTAAACGGATAGAAGACCTGCGTCATAAAAACGAAGATGTAACCGGTGTACCCAGCGGCTTCCCTTCACTTGACCGTGTCACATACGGATGGCAGAATACCGATCTTATCATTTTAGCTGCAAGACCGGCTGTTGGTAAAACAGCATTTGCCCTGAACCTGGCCCGCAATGCGGTGATGCATCCGGGAAAGCAAACAGCAGTTGCTTTGTTCTCTTTAGAAATGAGTGCCGGTCAGTTGGTACAACGTATTCTTTCAGCCGAAAGTGAGATATGGCTGGAAAAGATCAGCCGCGGTAAAATGGAAGAGCATGAAATGAAACAATTGTATGCAAGAGGTGTGCAGCGGCTGGCACAGGCTCCATTATTTATTGATGACACGCCGGCACTAAACATTTTTGAATTACGGGCCAAGTGCCGCCGTTTGAAAAACAAACATAATATCGGCCTTATCATCATTGACTATTTGCAGTTGATGAGCGGAACGGGAGAAAACCGTAACAGTAACCGGGAGCAGGAGATCAGTAATATTTCCCGTAACCTGAAAGCATTGGCCAAAGAATTAAGTGTCCCTATCATTGCCCTTTCACAGTTAAGCCGTGCAGTAGAAACCCGTGGTGCCGGTAAGGATGGAAATAAAATGCCGCAATTAAGTGACCTCCGTGAATCGGGAGCTATTGAACAAGATGCAGATATGGTTATGTTCCTGTACCGCCCGGAATATTATGATATCACCACTAATGAACTGGGAGAGAATAACCGTGGCGAGACCCATGTTAGAATAGCCAAACACCGTAACGGCTCTTTGGAAACTATTAAACTGCGGGCATTGCTGCATATCCAGAAGTTTACTGAGGATGATGCAGGCAGTTTAGGCGGTACTGGTTTAACAGGTAACTGGAAACCAGTAAGCGATGTGGATGGTGATGGCGGAGCCAAAGTATTTATACAAACAGGCAGCCGGATGAATGACCTGCCGGAAGATGAGGACACTCCATTCTAAAATTTATTGGTATGAAATCATTGTTATTAACTCTTTTGCTCATTGCCGGAGTTTTTTCAGGGGTGTATGCACAGGATAGTACTGCAGTCAACAACAGTGTGGCAACGGTTTATTTTATGCGTTCTACCGGCTTCCAGGGTTCTGCTACCGCCTTTACAGCTTTTATTAATGATAGCATTGTTTGTAAACTTAATAACAAGCGGTATTCTATCCATACCATTGCTCCGGGGAAACATAAGTTTACAGTGCAGTTTGCCGGAAAGAAATCGAAGGAAAAAGCAGAAGCCGTTTATATAGAAACAGAGGCGGGAAAGGCATATTATATACAGATGATATTCCAGCCTGGTGCTTTTGTCAATAATTTATACTGCCAGGAAGTAACAGAGAATTCTGCCAAAACCATGTTACCGGCTATGAAGCAGGATGTGAAATGCGAATAGAACTCTCAGGTCCGGTATTCATTATAAATCTTTGTCCAATTATCAATTGGACATTTTATTTTTACATTAATGGCACTCCCTTTCTTTTATACCAGCAACTACAAGAATGAGCAGCAGGTAATGCTGGATGAAGACACCAGCCGTCATGTGGTGCAGGTGCTACGGATGAAAGCCGGGGAGCAGCTGAACCTGACAGATGGAAGGGGAAACCTGCTTACCTGTGTGATAACAGAAGAGCATAAAAAGCATTGCACTGTAGCAGTAAAACAAACCCAGTATACTGAGTCGCCTAAAAGAAAGGTATCCATAGCCATTTCCTTACTAAAGAACAGCAATCGTTTTGAATGGTTCCTTGAAAAAGCGACAGAAATTGGAGTGAATGAGATCATTCCACTGATATGTGAAAGAACGGAGAAAGAAAAATTCAGGTATGACAGGATGCAGGGAATCTGTATCAGTGCCATGTTGCAAAGTCAACAATGCTGGTTGCCTGTTCTTCATGGGCCTGTTGAATATGAAAAATTTGTAAAGGGAGCATCCGCAGGTCCAAAATTCATAGCGCATTGTATGGATGATGATAGAAAACCCCTTTCTTACTATCAAGTAAATATGTTTTCACAAGCACAGATCCTTATCGGACCGGAAGGTGATTTTTCTAAGGTGGAGGTTCAACTTGCTCTTCAGCATGATTTTTTTCCTGTTATTTTTGGTGAAACAAGATTAAGAACAGAAACCGCTGGAGTGGTGGCAGCAGCTTTATTATGTATCTGAAAAAAATGTACTATCTTTTTATTTTTTCTCTTACAGATATGCTTTGAATGCTTAACGAGTTTAACATCAATTACCTGATCGTTGTTTTTGTCAGTGGGGCTATTTTCCTGGCCGCTCTTTATCATACTATTCTTTATTTCCACCGGAAAACAAAATTATTACTGTCTTATAGTCTGTACTTGTGGGTAACATTTATATATGTTTTATTCCGGGCTGTTTTCTTTGAAATAAATGAGGAACGATATTCTTTTTTTCTGACCATGAACACAGATGAAAGCTTGCAGATGCTGGCCTTCATGCTATATGTACAGTTTGCAGGAGTTGCCATGGACCTTGATGTGAAACAGGATAAAGCGGCTATTTTCTTTGTAAAAATTACACCCTGGGTCATATTAACTTATATAATTTTCCAGATAGTGGTGGTTAATACACTGGGTGTTTATTCCGTTTTTTTTACAGCGTTAATAGTCATCCGCTTTTACTTGCTGCTGATAGGATTGATTATGTTACTCATAGTACTTCGCCGGAAGAAGCTGATTTATTATCGCTATTTGGGTGGTGGAGCCATCGCCATGATTGTTTTTGGTTTAATATCTTCTCTGGTAAGACTTTATCCCGAAAATGAGTTTATTATTGCTCCACTTTCCTGGCTAATGACAGGTTTTTTTGCAGATGTCATCTTTTTCTCATCAGCTATTGGCTACCGTATTAAACAGGAAGCTACAGAAAAAGAGGCTGCATTAACTATGGTACTTAACCAACAGGACAAACTGCAGCAGAAAGAATTGGAACAACTAAAACTTGTTTATCAGACGAGAGAGGATGAGAGGCATCGTATAGCCAAGGATCTGCATGATGATGTGGGAGCAACTCTCAGCGGTATCAGATTGTTTAGCCAGCTGGCCGGAGAGAGGCCAGCCAGTAGTTATGAATACCTGGAAAAAATCAATAACTACAGCGGTGAAATGCTGAAGAAGATGAATGATATAATATGGTCGTTAAGTACAGAAAACAGCAGTATAGAGCAATTGGTCGCAAGATTGCGGAATGATATGGTAACAGTTACTGCAGCCGGAAATATTGTTTTGGAGTTTGATGTTGATCCTGCTGTGAAGCAGATAGTACCAGAGATCAATTTGCGGAAAAATATTTACCTGCTGATCAAAGAGGCAATTAATAATGCGCTGAAGCATGCTGAATGTAAGTCAATAAAGGTTTCAATTAACACTGTTCCTGGTGGTATTGCTATTAGCATAGCAGATAATGGTAAGGGTTTTGATGTTGCTTCCTCTACAGCGGGAAATGGCCTTTTGAATATGAAACGCAGAACTGAGGAAGCAGGCGGGGAATTTATTATTGATGCTATTACCGGAAAAGGAACAATTATCAGGGCGACTTTTATTTCACCTGATTGGGGGTAATAGTTTAATGTTACACATATTATTTTTACCTGAACTTTAGTAGTATGTTAATAAGGGTGGCCATTTTTGAGGATAATCCTATAATGCTGGATGCATACAAGGCGATATTAAATGGTGTGGCAGGTTATAGTTGTACAGGCGCCTTTACACATTGCAATAACCTTAAACATGATATTGAAAAGAGTAACCCGGATGTTGTGTTGATGGATATTGAGATGTATGGAACGGACGGAATTGATGCTACACGGCAATTAAAAGGACTATATCCTGATAAAAAAATTCTTATTCAGACCATATTTGAAAACGAAGAAAAAATACTGGCTGCACTCTGTGCAGGGGCTAATGGATATATTACAAAGAATACATCACCGGTTAAAATGCTGGAAGCTATTGCTGATGTATACCATGGTGGTTCTGCGATGAGCCCTGGAGTGGCGGCACGGGTAGTTAACATTTTCCAGCAACATATATTGCCACAGGTTGAAAAAAAGGATTATTACCTTACAAACCGTGAAAGAGAAATATTACAATTAATGACACAGGGAAAGGCCTTACCCAGGATAGCAGAGGAGATATTTCTTAGCTATGAAACCGTGAGGAGTTATGTAAAAAGTATATATCAAAAATTACATGTGGCAGGCGCCACAGAAGCAGTGGCTAAAGCAATCCGCGAAAAACTTGTATAACATACTTGCCTTACTATTGCTCTATTATTTAAGGGCACATAATAATAATCTATACACAACTTAAGCATGAGGCAGAGAGTTATTAACGAGGTCATTTTGCCATATCTCTTTCCATGATTAGTTCCTGAGAATAATAATATAAAAACCCTCAATTGAGGGATTGAAGATGAATGGGTGTTAACTCATTTTTGATTTATCAAACTGAGTTATCATGAAACAATTACCAATCTCACCATTTCTTCTTGTTGCTGCTTTGGTTTGTACAACTGACATCCATGCGCAGCAGACAGAAACTTCAGCAGGACGGGTATCACCAAAAGAACTAGCAATCTCCCCGTCACCAATTTTTGATTTAATGGCTGCCACACCAACCCAGGTAACACGGATGGTAGATATCAAAGATTTTAAAGTGGACTGGTCATTAAAGTATGGTGTAAATCCTAACCTGGCCATACAGTCTCAGCCTTTCTGGGAGTTTTTTTATAACCGAAAGGATTTAAGTAAGTATCAAAAAGCATCTGGATTTATGAGAAAACTTGCGTCTATCGATGTATCACTCGGAAGCATCCAGGATGATGATAACTACAGGAGAATTGGCGGGGCTGTTAAGTTAAACCTTTACCGGCAAAAAGATCCGTTGATGGAGAAGGGAATGTATGAAGATATTGGAGCAAAGTATAAACAGGAAAAAGAGGAACTATTGCTTCAGCTAAAGGAAGCAAAGCAAAAACTTGATACAATAACAAATATCCTGGAAAAGCCGGCATTGAGGACACAAATTAGATCGCTGGAAGATCAGCTGAATTCTCAGAATTCCAAGAGGATGGGAGAAATCAATGAAAGAGCAAAAATATTTGTAAATGAATACTGGAATGCTTCGTCACTGGATGTGGCAGTAGGAAGGATGCACACCTTTAAGTCTGATAGTTCCGGAACATTTGGTATGAAACGGTCTAACAGGAGTTCTGGGTGGGGGGCCTGGCTGAATGGAAACGTTGGTATTGGTAAACAATTTTTATTGACGGGATTACTGCGTTCATTCTGGTATAATGAGCAGGTAGATTTCATTATTAAAGATAATGTCACAGGTGATGAAACGGCAGACAAGACCATTGCTAAAAATAACCTGTACAGTATGGGATTAAACCTCCGGTATGGGGGAGCTATATATACCTTTTTCGTTGAATTATTATATGAGTATAAGAAGCTGAGCACACCTATTGAAGCGGTTAACCAGAATTATAAGGTTCCCGGAAATGTACAGATAGTCGGTTCTTCACTAAAATGGGATGAGGTAAATCCTAACACATTAACATTTGGCGGTGACTGGCGCATTAGTCAGAGTGTGATTATTAATTATGGCATGCGCTGCGTATTTGACAGCAAATGGAACTTTAAAACGTTTACACCGGTTGCTACCATCAGCTGTATGATGCGGTAAATCAGTAATTCCAATAAAATAAATTTCCATTAACATTAAAACTTTTTTATGAAAGTATTGACAAAAATATTTATGCTGGCGATCATGTTCGTCCCTGCCGACCATTTATCAGCACAGTTTTTTATAAATCCTAAAGAGCCATTTGCTCCTGGTCAGCGACAGGCCAGGGTAACTATTGATTTAAAAGGAGTAGCTGTCAGCCAGTTTAGATCAAGTATTGTTTATGGTACTGATTCTTTAGCAGTAAAAAATGCTTTTGATATAAGCAAAAGAGATCCTTCAAAATATTATGAAACTCCTGCAACGCTTAAAGATATCGGAGGAGGAAAGGCTGAAGCTACTGTCAATTTTCCGCATAGCGGGAATCCTGCCAATAGCAGAGGTAAGATTTTCTCAAAGGGTACTAAGATATTTTATGCCTGGACAAGAACCAACCGTCCGGCTGGTTTTACCGAAGACCTGACACTGAATAGCCCGGTGTATAGTTTTATCATGCCACGACCACTTACGATCGCTTACCTTGGAGACTCCTATGCTTCTGGTGAAGGAGGTAAAGGAAGTGGAAACTGGATGCATGAGCCCTGTCACAGATCGGCGAACAGTGGTGGTGAATTGGCCATAAAGAAACTTAAACAGGAGAGAAAGGACTACGAAATTGACTACACTAATACTACATGTAGTGGTGCTCGTTTACTAGATTACTTTGCTGAGGCACAAAAAGTAGAACCGGGGAAAA
>CAZTKV010000009.1:14047-31684 GCA_964614285.1 uncultured Chitinophaga sp.
GGTGCTCGTTTACTAGATTACTTTGCTGAGGCACAAAAAGTAGAACCGGGGAAAACACCAGTAAAGCAGGGCATCCAGGTGGATTTAGTAATTAACTGGCTAAACTCTAAAAACTATGATGGTATTGATATATTGCTTGCTGACGGAGGAGGTAATGATATTGGATTCGGTAATATTGTTTCAGGAGGCCTGCTGTCTTTTTTCAGTGATTTAAGTGACAATGAGCAGCTCCGGAATGATGTACAACGGGAGCTAAACCGTTTGCCTGAGTCATATAACTTGTTTAAAAATTACGTTGAGTCAAAAACCACAGTGGGTCGTTATATCTGGTTCAATTATCCGAACCCCATGACCGGGAATCCTCTTTCAGGTGGAGGCTATGATGCTAACTTATGCAAGCAGGATTTTATCCGGGCTGCAAACCCGGCTGATTGTTGGGGTCCTCTGGAGAATGCAATTAATAATAATGAATGGAAATATGTTCATGATAATGTTTTCATCAAGTTAAACCAGAGAGCAGCTGAAGCGGCTGCCACGCATGGATGGGATTTTGTAGACGTGTCAGCAGAAGCATTACGAAAAGGAATTTGCAACTGCGACGGATATTTCAATACTGTGGGGCAGTCAATTCTACGCCAGGGAGATGTTTACGGAACTATGCACCCTAATGTAACGGGCTTCAGGGAAATATACCGGGATGCACTCTATAATCAACTGATCAATTCCGTTTCAAAGTTTCATAAAGATTTTAAGGAAGATGCAAAGGATAGGGCAATAGAAGCCGCTAAAGCCAAAGCAAGAGCCAAAGCTGTTATGCAGAGTAACACTTCCAGACTATCACTTCTAATATCAGATCAGAATAAGTTTTGGATAGATATGAAGAATAAACTGAAACCTGTCAATTTACAACAGATAAAAAAGGTAAACATGTAAGGGAAGAATCCTGCAAGTAGCTAAAATGAACAGAAAGAAATTTATCAACTTATTAGGTATCTGAAAAGACTCTTTTGGGAGCAATATGCCCGGTTTAAAGAATATTTATAAAATGCAAATTCGTTAACCATCAAACTATTGATAATGAAAAAAAGCCTTTTTTTAAGTGTAATGTTTTTCCTCACTATAGGAGGAATAAAAGCGCAGAAAGCGCAATTTAATAAAGACAGGTTTCAACCTCTTAAAACTAATAAGCTTTCATTTACTCCTTATACTATCAGTGATTTTTCAAAAACAGATAAAACAAAAACAGAGAAAGACTTAATCACTCTACCCAATAAGAAAAAGGTTACCCTGGGTAATTATCTTAAAACAATTAATCATATTGAAAAAAATCTTTCTGATATCGGTATAAGCCGGAACAGAGCAGAACAGTTAGTAGTGGCATCAAAGTATAAGCCGGTTACAGGGGCCCAGACTGCCATCAATCCTGGTACAGTTAAAAAAGTACCTTTGATGCCCAAAACAACTGTTAATAACAGGTTTAAGCTCGCCAATACAGGCATGTCAGAGAGAGCACTGACTATGGAAAAAGTAAAAGACCAGCTATCTGACAAGTTGTTACCAGATGCGGACGAGCTTCCAAATGAACCTTTTAATTCAGAACAGGAGTTTAATCTCCCTCAGATTACAGTAGCAGATTACGGAGTAAAGGTTAAATCCTCTTACAAACAGAAAGGTATTATAGATCCATTTAGCCTCAGTGGAAACAGGCTTCACACTGATTCGTTAAAAAAACTGATAAAGAATACGGCTAATGAATTTACTATCAGTTTTAATGTAAATATCACAACTGATGTTCCCGGTCTGGGCGGCTTTCCTGTCTATAAACTGGAATCGGAATTTACAAGCAAAGCCAATAAGGACCAAAAGCATAAGAGTAAAGCTAAGTTGCAGGTACTTGAAAGAATATTGTTGAATGAAAACAGTAATCCTTCCGGGGACAATTATTCATATAACCAGGATGCGATATATAATACAAAGCAAAAATTAGGAGCTGCGGATATATTTAATTATGGATTAAATGTGGTATCACCTGTGGATATGTACCTGATGAGTACAGGTGTAGGGGCAGATTTTGATATGAGTATTAGCCGTACTGGTGTAGGAGGAACAATATCTCCGATCATTACACAATCAATCATACTGGAGACTTCGGCTTCTGAAACTGTAGGCCCTGTTGCTGATATGCTCAACTTCGATGTGCTTGATATTGGAGTTGGTGGTGAATTACGGTTGCTGCAGGGCGGCTTGGATTTTGGCGGTAATGCCGGTCTTGCTGTAAGTAATGGCGGCCTTAAGTTTATTAATGATACCTATAATGCAGTAAGCCTGAAAATGCTTAAAGGCCGGTTATATACTTTTTACACTTACCCAAAATTCACCTGTGATAATATTTTTTTACAAGGACTTGATAGCAAATGCTGGGTGGTAAGAAGAGTAGAGAATGATTTTTTTGAAACAGGGTCATTCATTGAACTGGAGCAAGTACTGGCCGATGAATTCAAAGGGAAAAACCTGAAATGGAAGTAATACCCGATGAGAGGCTATACAATTATTCTTTTTTGTATAATTCTCCTGATCCCGGATTGTGTAAAAGCCCAGAAGAATAGCACGGGTTATTACACAATCCGGGTAAAGGAACAGGTGAAAGCCGATTATAGTAATTTGCTTGATACCGGAAAGGTCAGAAATTTTAGAGAGGTTGATAAATTCTACAAGTGGACAGTTATCGTTAAAAAGATCTCTGATAGTATCTTTTTTTTGCAATTAAGACCAGATAGCCTTCTGGAAAACGGGGTGCAATCCTTAAGCAGCACCAATTGGCTTCAGTTTTTTTTTCGAACAGGTATGAATGAGCCTTCCGGGGCAGCTTTATATACTGATAAAGTAGTGACAGCTCCTTTGATGAACCTGGTTAAGATTTTAGTAAGCAACATTCCGTTTGTGTTGAGGAGTAATATGCCAGAGTATGAACCTTACATAGATGGTGTTTTCAAATCAGTATATTCAAGAAAAAAGGGGGATTGGGGTGAAATTGTCCTTCATAAAAGAAAAGAGGTAATATATCCACCAGGTATTCATCTCTTCAGGAACAGTATTGACAGTTTCAAAGCTGAATTTATTTATGAACAAGGATCAGCTCTTCTTAGAAGTGGCAATTGTTATGAAGAAAAAAAGCAAAAAATGGGGTCTCGGATGCTATCAACTGTAAAGACGCTGATAGAAATAACACCAATAGAAAAAAATATTTCAATACCGGCTGTAGCTGGAAATTACTCAGATACCTACGATAACCAGATTCCTATATTCAGAAAAACTAATTATTCTGAAAGAATCAGTAGGCAATCTGCAAAGTATGAACCGATATTTTCGATAAGAACATTATTACAAACTGCAACTGAAATAGATGAAGATGCAGCGGGACAACTTACCGCAAGGATCAGGTCCTCATTGCTAAGAAATGAAATAGCCTATCCTGAAATAAAGTCAATACTGGATTCAGTGGAGACTTCTTCGATATGGTTCCGGATTGTTGAGGATGCCCTGGTGGAATCAGGTATTTCACCTGCACAGGATATTCTTGCTGACATGCTGGAACGTAAAAAAGAAAAAGATTTTTTTTATAAAAGATTACTGGTTAAGATTGGCGTTACAGCACCAATAGTAAATAGCAGGCTATTAGAAAGCCTGATCGAGCTAAAAAAAGATACTACAAGAGTTTCACTTTCTTCTGCTGCAGGCCTGGCTCTTGCAAATAATGCCTTTTTAATGATAGATGAAGATATGCTGCCAGAGCGAAGGAAAATATTAGGTGAGTTACAGAACAATTTTAGAAATCCCGGACGTCAAAAAAAAGATACCATTCAATGGTTACAGGAAGCTGGAAATTCAGCAAATGATTCAGTACTGTCACTGGTAACTGATTGCTTTCAGCAGCAAGACACAGATTTGAAGGAAGAGGCTTTGTACGCATTAAGATTTATTTCAGGGTCAGTGACGGATAGTTTAATTGCAATGCAATTGTCAATGGCAATTACAGACTTTCCGGCGACTTTAGCAGATGTCCTGAGAATGCGTTATCCATCTGCGATTATCCGCCAGGCTTTGTATACCTGTCTTGAATCGGGCAAGCCTTTGCAGTTCGAGAATACAAAAGAATTTATAGATTATCTTTTATCCTGGAAAGATGATGTAAAAGCTATTTCTGCTGAATTGGGAAGTATTAATTTGACAGATAAGGAGGTGATCTCTTATATTAAAAAGCAATTTTGATATATCAAATAATGAATTTACTATACGGATTATTGCAAAACTGAAATATCCGCATGTTTTATTTTGCTTATCTGATTAATCATTTATTTCTTCCTTCTTCAGCACCGGTTCATTCAGTTCTACCACATGGGCTCTCTTTTTGGCCGCCCTGCTCCGCATAGTCATATTCAGCAGTTCCACTACAAAAGAAAAAGCCATTCCGAAATAGATGTAATTTTTGAGATGTAATGCATGAGCAGCTTCACTATCCCATCCTTCAATAATTAAACTTAATCCGATCATTACTAAGAAAGAAAGTGCCAGCATTTTTAGTGTAGGGTGCTTGTGAATAAACCCGGAAATAGAAGGACTGAACAAAAACATGATGGTCATAGCAATCACAACTGCTGCAATCATAATTTCTACATGTTTGGCGGTGCCTCCTGCAGTGATAATACTGTCGAATGAAAAAACAGCATCAATCAATACGATCTGGCCGATTGCCTGCCCGAATGAAAGAGGTTTTTTATTTTTTAATACTTCATTCGGGTCCTCACCTTCCAGTTTATGATGGATCTCCATCACAGATTTATAGATTAGAAATAGCCCACCGGCCAGCATTACAATACTTGCCAGGTCAAATCCTTTTCCGCTAATGGAGAAAACAGCTTTCCCTTTCTGTGCTAGTAACCAGCCAAGCCCCATCAGCAAAAGACTCCGCATGAGAATACCTGTCACCATCCAGAAACGCCGGGCCCTTTTTTGTTCTTTGATATCTTTTAACCGGTTAAGGATGATACTGACAAAGATCACATTATCTATACCAAGTACTACTTCCAGTATGACTAAGACAAAGAAACTTATCAGGCTTTCACTGGTAAATAAATACTCCATTATTTATTGCTTATATAATGATTTACAAATTTGTTTGACAATACCTGGTCCTTCATAGATAAAACCGGTCCACACCTGTACCAACGATGCCCCCGCATTCAGTTTTTCTTTTGCATCTGCAGCTGAAAAAATTCCCCCTGATGCAATGATTGGGATGGATCCATTGGTTTTTTTCGAAATATAGTTTACTATTTCAGTGCTTCTATTCTTCAATGGCCATCCGCTTAGTCCGCCGGCTCCTATAGTAGTAAGCTTTGCATTGCTGGTGATAAGGCCATCCCTGCTGATAGTGGTATTTGTTGCTACCAGCCCATCCAGTTTTATTTCCAGTGCCAGGTCTATTACATCATCAACTTGTTCCCGGGTAAGGTCTGGTGCAATCTTCAGCAATATTGGCTTCGCTTTTGCTTTTCCATTATTGATCATTTGCAGGTGCATCAGAATTTTTCTGAGCGATTCTTTTTCCTGTAGCTCTCTTAATCCCGGTGTGTTAGGTGAACTTACATTCACTACAAAGTAATCAACATAAGGGTGTAGTTCCTTAAAACAAATTTCATAGTCTTTCCAGGCATCTTCATTAGGTGTTACTTTGTTTTTTCCGATGTTGCCTCCAATAATCAAACGGGAATGACCGTTTTTCTCTTTCCACTCTTTTAAGCGCCTGGTTATTTCCTTCACCCCATCATTGTTAAATCCCATCCTGTTGATAAGGGCTTTATCTTTTGGTAAGCGAAATAGTCTTGGTTTATCATTACCAGCCTGTGGCAGTGGCGTTACGGTTCCAATTTCTACAAAACCAAAGCCAAGACATTCCAATTCACGCAAATACAGGGCATTTTTATCAAATCCGGCTCCTAACCCTACCGGGTTTTTAAACTCAAGATGCAAGACGCCGGTTGCCAGTTCAGCATCCCGAACAGAGAAAATACGAGAAAGCATTTTCCGGCTAATACCAGTACTGCAAAGGATATGTAAAGCAGTCATGGAAAAATGATGTACCCCTTCCGGAGAAAAGCAAAAAAGAATACTCCTCAATAATTTATACATAACAGCCGCGAAGATAAATGAAGTTTCGGGGCAGTTTTGGTAAGAACAACAAGTCTCATTATTTTTGGTACAGAAAGTTGCATAAACAACTAAACTAATCATTCAAATTACTACTATGCAGGAAGCATACATTGTTGCCGGTTATCGTACAGCAGTAGGAAAAGCAAAGCGAGGTGGATTTCGGTTTACCAGGCCTGACGACCTTGCTGTAACGGTTATAAAAGGATTATTATCATCAGTGCCTCAATTGGAGACAAAAAGAGTGGATGATGTGATTGTTGGTAATGCGGTGCCGGAAGCAGAGCAAGGGTTACAGGTGGGCCGCATTATTGCAGCAAGAGCATTAGGTTTTGAAGTACCGGGAATGACGGTTAATCGCTATTGTGCATCAGGCCTGGAAACAATTGCTATTGCAACTGCCAAGATCAGGATGGGGATGGCGGATTGTATTGTGGCTGGCGGTACTGAAAGTATGAGTATGGTTCCAACGGCTGGATGGAAAACAGTTCCGGCTTATTCAATTGCCAAAGAGGATCCGGATTATTACTTAAGCATGGGACTTACTGCTGAAGCAGTGGCAAAAGATTATTCTATCAGCCGCGAAGCACAGGATGAATTTTCATATAATTCACATCAGAAAGCAATAGCTGCTATCCAGGCTGGTCATTTTAAACCGGGCATTCTCCCGGTAAGTGTAGAGGAGATATATCTTGATGCGAAGGGAAAAAAGCAAAAAAGAAATTATGTGGTTGATACGGATGAAGGACCCAGGGCAGACACTTCGGTGGAAGCATTGGCAAAATTGAAACCTGCCTTTGCAGCTAATGGTGTTGTTACTGCTGGTAACTCTTCTCAAACTTCAGATGGCGCGGCATTTGTAATTGTAATGGGTGAGAAGATGATGAATGAACTGGGATTAAAACCAATCGGAAGATTAGTAAGCACAGCAGTAGCAGGAGTACATCCGAGAATCATGGGTATTGGTCCGGTGGCTGCGATCCCAAAAGCATTGAAGCAGGTGGGCATGAATCTTTCACAAATTGATCTTATCGAATTGAATGAAGCATTTGCTTCACAGGCGCTGGCAGTTATTCGTGAAGCTGGTTTGGACCCTTCCAAAGTCAATATCAATGGGGGTGCCATTGCATTAGGTCATCCATTAGGGTGTACCGGTTGCAAACTCACCATTCAGAACCTTCATGATATGAAACGGCTGAATAAGAAGTATGGAATGGTAACCGCATGCGTAGGAGGTGGGCAGGGTATAGCTGGTATCATTGAAAACCTGTAAACTGTTCTCTTTTAGAATAGTAGAGCCGGTTGAAGTACTTAACCGGCTCTTTTTATATTACAAATTACCGTTGGTTATTTTACTATTGCAAATGAGTGGATTGTATACAATTTTTGTTAAGCAATCCTTAAACCTATTTGTACCTTTAAAGTCGTATATCATCCCTGAACCAAAATTATCGCCATGGATAGAAGAGACTTTCTGACTGCCCGCAAAAGAAAAAAGGCAAGTGTATCCCCTCAGCCTTTTCGTACCAATTCAGGCATAAATACTTATACTGGTCCCTGGACAGAACAGGAAGTAGTTCATTTGCTTAAACGAACCATGTTTGGTGCTAAAAGAGCAGATGTAAATTATTTCAAAAACCTGACTATGAGCCAGGCTGTAGATGAGCTATTGACTCCAACGGCTCCTCAACCAGCACCGCCGGTAAAGGAATATGCCACATCCGGGAATGCTACTACTCCGGATACAAATATTGTTCAGGGAACAACATGGGTTAATGATATTAATAGCGATGGAACAGTTCAATCTCAACGCAGGGCTTCATATAAAAAATGGTGGACTGGTGTGATGATCAACCAGGACAGAAGTATCAGGGAAAAATTGATCATGTTTTGGGTAGATCATTTTGGTAATGAGGCCACAGAGGTTGGAAATGCGAACTGGATATACAAACAACACAGTCTTATCCGCCAGTATGCATTGGGAAATTTCAAGAATCTTGTCAGGGATATAACGAAAGATGTAGCCATGCTACGTTACTTAAACGGTTACCTGAATAATAAAAATGCACCTGATGAAAACTATGCAAGAGAATTGTTTGAATTATTTACTCTTGGAAAAGGGCCCGGATCACAATACACCGAAAATGATGTAAAGGAAGCTGCCAAAGTCCTCACCGGCTGGCAGATCAATGGGGCCACATACACTTCCGTATTTAATATCAACCGGCATACTACTACTAATAAAACCTTTTCTCCCTTTTTTAATAATACAGTTATTGTTGGAAGAACCGGGGCTACTGCCGGAGACCTTGAGTTGGACGATCTTCTCAATATGACTTTTGCCCAGCAGGAAGTAGCCAAATTTTTAGTAAGAAAAATTTACCGCTGGTTTGTTTATTATACTATAGATGCCGGTACTGAATCAAACGTAATTGAGCCGTTGGCTGATATTTTCAGGGCCAATAATTATGAGATTAAACCGCTGCTATCCGCTTTGTTTAAAAGTGAACACTTCTACGATATGCTCAACAGGGGTTGTCTTATCAAGACACCATCAGACCAGGTGCTTGGTGCTTTAAGAGAAATGAATGTACAGTTCAGGCCTGACACAGATTGGGATACCAATTATGGCTTATGGAATACTTTTTATTCATGGATGGTAAATATGGGGCAAAATCCGCATGATCCACCTAATGTTTCTGGCATGCCAGCTTATTACCAGGAGCCGAATTTCCATGAGATATGGATCAATTCAGATTCGTTACCAAAAAGAAACCAGTTCACTGATACCATGATTAACAGCGGTTATGCCAGGAATGGTTTCAGGGTGCAATTCAACTGTGTGCAATTTGCACAGGGATTAAGTAACCCGGGTAATCCTAATGACCTTATTGAGGAAGCGCTGCGACTATTTTTCAGAAATGATTTATCTGCGCAGTCAAAAGCCCAGATAAAGACTCAGATTCTGCTTACAGGTCAGCAATGGGATTATTACTGGACGAATGCCTGGGCAGCCTATGAGGCCAGCCCGACGACTGCCAATTTTAATACGGTGAACACCAGGTTGAAATCATTGTTCCAGTACTTTTTTAATTTATCAGAGTATCAATTAGCATAAGCATTCATTTCATATTTAAATGAATAAAATGAAAAGAAGAGATTTTTTACTCAATACCATACCAGCAGCAGCCCTTTTGCCGGAAGTGATAAATGGCTACTCTGTAAAAGCATTCAACAGTAACTCACCATTGGTGCAGGCATTGATGCGGGGCAATACACTCACAGATCATGTGTTGGTGATTGTGCAGTTATCTGGTGGTAATGATGGATTGAATATGGTGATACCCGTAGCTGATTATTCTAACTACTACAATGCCAGAACAAATATTGCTATACCCCAAAACAGGGTTTTATCAATTGCCGGTGTTAGCGGTACTGGTATTCATCCTTCAATGACAGGTTTGCAAACATTGTTCAGTGAGGGCAAAGCAAAACTGGTACAGGCAGTAGGTTATCCTCAGCCCAATTTTTCGCATTTCCGTGCTACAGATATCTGGATGAGCGGATCCAACAGTAACCAGGAAGTCTACAGTGGCTGGGCCGGACGTTACCTTAACTATGAATACCCCGATTTCCCGACGGGATATCCTAATACAGATATGCCTGATCCTTTGGCAATACAGATTGGTTCTACCACTACTTTAACCACACAGGGACCAACAGTTAATATGGGAATGAGTATTACAAACCCTACTAATTTCTACAACCTTATCAATGGAACTACCGACCCTGCTCCTAATACTCCGGCAGGAAAAGAGTTAAGTTTTATCCGCCAGGTAAACCAGCAAACACAGAAATATTCAACTGTTATTAAAGCTGCTGCAAATGCAGTCACTCAACAGTCAACTTATCCTGCTAATAATTCACTGGCAGATCAATTAAAGATTGTGGCAAGATTAGTTGCAGGTGGCCTGAGAACAAGGGTCTATATGGTGAGCTTTGGAGGCTTTGATACACATTCGGTACAGGTAAATGCTGCTGATACATCAACAGGAGCACATGCCACTTTATTGCAACGGGTTTCTGATGCTATCAAAGCATTCCAGGATGATCTTCGGTTTTTAAATGTAGAGGAAAGAGTAGTGGGAATGACATACAGTGAATTTGGAAGAAGGATAAAATCAAATTCAAGTACCGGAACAGATCATGGAGCTGCTGCACCTATGTTTTTATTCGGCAGCCAGATAGATGCCGGTATGCTTGGTGTAAATCCAACGATTCCATCCAGTGCAACGGTAAATGATAATATCCCGATGCAATATGATTTCCGGAGTGTATATGCGACGTTGCTGGAAAAATGGTTCTGCCTGGAGAAAACTGTGGTAGATTCATTGTTCCCGCCGAATATCAACAGCCAGTTGCAAAGTCTGCCATTATTAAAAGCCGCCGCTTGTTCGGGCATCACCCCGCCGCCGCCAACACCTACGGATGTAGTCATAACCAATTCGCCCAATCCTTTCACCAGCAGTACAACGATTAAATTTACCACTGATGGCGGTCATGTCTTAATACAGATCATTGACACATTGGGCCGTGTATTAAAGATACTGGTGGACAGGGAGTATACGGCAGGTACTTACACCACTGATTTCAACAGTGAAGGTTTGCCAACCGGTATATATTATGCCCGGTTCCAGAATGGTATTATACAGCAGGTAAGAGCTATGATGAAAGTGAGGTAGAAACTATATTGCTATAAATAATATAAAAGCCATGTTAGTCTATTAACATGGCTTTTATATCAAAGGATAAATAATCAATCGCTCTGCCGGTGACCGGCATTTACCCAATCTGTAATTTTTTGTTTATCTACTGCTGTCAATGGGGCGTTGGGTAGTTGCGGCATCTGTGTAGGATTATTATCAACCGCCCTGGCCTTTATACGATCCCAACTGGCAACAATATTCGCATCAGTATCAAAATTCTTTCCGCCTTCCATACCACCATTCAGATGGCAGGGGCCACAATAACCAGTAATGATCTGTTTAACTAATGCATACTTTGGGCCATAGTTATGTATTATAATTTGGGCAGTATCTGTACAGTTCTTTTGATTTTTTACAGTAATCACATAGTTACCCGGAGCAAGGTTAGAGAAATTAGGAGAGGCCTGGAAAGCACCATTGTTCAGTTGGTAGCTGATAGTATCTCCCACAGGAAATGTAATGACGATTGTACCATTATTAGAAGTACCGATGGCTTCGGTTTTAAAATATTGTACATCATAACTCACTCCAAGGCAGGGATCCGGAAGGGGGCTGTCATTTTTACTACATGACCACAGAAAAAACAAGAATAGTAAGAATCCAACAGGTGCTTTGTGTTTCAACAGCATGGGTTTGGCATTGAAGTAAATAAATATAAAAACATTATCTGGTACAAAGAAGTGAATAATAAATTCCCGGCGGTATGACCTTTTTTCGGCGCTAAAGATTAGTGAAAGAGCCAAAAAAATTAAATTTGTATGAAACGTTGTTGCATTTTATATTTGCAACATAGTTACAATTTATATGAAAAAACGTCTCTTACTTTTTTTATCAGTTATTTGTATTTCGCAGCTGGTTGCAACGCAGGAAAATATTAGCCGGCCTCCTATGATAAGGGTATCCCATTCACCCTTAAAAGCCAGCTTGTCAGGTAGAATTACAGATGCAAAAACAGGAGAGGCGCTTCCAGGTGCCTCTGTTTATTTCATCGATGATAAAATTGGTACGGTGGCTGATGCAGATGGAAAGTACTTATTGACCAATATACCCTTTGGGCACCATGTAGTAGAAGTTTCTCATACTGGTTATAGTAACCTGGTTGAGCATATTGAAATGACAGCTGATATGCAAAGGGATTTTGCTTTATCGCCTGTTATAGTAGAAAATCAGGGAGTAATTGTTACAGGTGTTTCGGGGGCAACGAGTATCCGAAAGTCTCCGGTGCCGGTTAGTTCTATCAGGCGATCTGCTTTATTGCAAACAGCCTCATCGAATATTATAGACGCATTGACTCATGTTCCGGGTGTTTCGCAACTTTCCACAGGGCCAGCTATATCTAAACCGATAATCCGGGGGCTTGGATATAACCGGATTATTACAATTAACGACGGGGTGAGGCAGGAAGGTCAGCAATGGGGCGACGAGCATGGCATTGAAATAGATGAGATGAGTGTTTCAAAAGTAGAAATATTAAAAGGCCCTGCCTCTCTTATGTACGGCAGCGATGCATTGGCCGGAGTGGTGAATTTTATTACAAACGTACCAGTTGCAGAAGGCATAATCAAAGGGAATCTTCTTACCAATTACCAAACTAATAATGGATTATTTGGTGCAAACGGAAATTTTGCAGGAAATAAAAATGGGTTTAACTGGAATTTGTATGGTTCATATAAGTCAGCCGGTGATTACAGGAACAAATATGATGGGCGGGTATTGAATTCAAGGTTTAATGAAAGAAACTTTGGTGGTTATGCAGGTATAAATAAAGGCTGGGGATACAGCCATATTATTTTCAGCAGTTTTGATCAGAAAATCGGGCTCGTGGAAGGGGACCGGGATGATGCAACTGGTAAATTTATTTTGTTTGCTGGTACAACATTTGAACGCATAGCTACCGGTGAAGACCTGGATTCAAGAGATCTGTTTGTACCACAGCAACGGGTACAGCATTATAAACTGGTAAATGATAACAATTTTGCTATTGGCAAAAGCAGGTTGAAAGTAAATATCGGCTACCAGCAAAATCTGCGTAAAGAATTTGGCAACCCGGAAGATCCTGCTGAACAGGAATTGTTCTTCGACTTGAAAACATTGAACTATAATGTACAATGGCAGTTCCCGGAGATAAAAGAATGGCACACTGCCGTAGGTTTTAATGGAATGCAACAGAATAACCGGAATAAAGGCGAAGAAGTGCTGATTCCCGAATATAATCTATTCGATATTGGTGCATTTGTTTATACTCAGAGGTTTTTCAAAAAAGGAACATTTAGCGGAGGCTTACGGTTTGATAACCGGTCAGTGAATTCAAAAGAATTTTTTGAAGGAACTGATCTTAAATTTACGGCCTTCACCAAAAATTTTTCAAATGTTTCTGGGAGTATGGGAGTAAGCTATGAGCCAACAGATTTTGTCACAGTAAAAGCAAATATTGCGAGAGGTTTCCGTTCTCCCACATTGGCTGAGTTAGCCAGCAACGGGACTCATGAGGGTACTAACCGCTATGAATACGGGGTGCAGGATCTAAAATCTGAAAAAAGTCTGCAGTTGGACGGCGGTATCGATCTAAACTATGAGCATTTCAGTTTTGGCTTATCGGCTTTTTATAATCATATCAGTGATTTTATTTTTTACCGGAAACTGGAATCTGCCTTTGGCGGAGATTCACTGGTGAATGTTGACGGAGAAGATATAACTGCATTTATTTTTAACCAGCATAATGCGAAATTATCCGGAGTAGAGTTGTCTTTAGATATTCATCCGCATCCTTTACATTGGTTGCATTTCGAAAATACTTTTTCTTTTGTAAGAGGCCGGTTTGATAAAAAACTTGATAACGATCGCTCAGGCAGCGATAATATCCCGCTTATTCCTGCTCCAAGATGGAATGGAGAATTAAAAGCAGACTTTAAAAAAGCAGGTGGCGTATTCCGGAATCTATATATAAGGTTTGAGGCAGATAAAACGCTTAAACAAGATAATTTTTTTTCAGGGTATGCTACAGAAACGGCCACAGATGGATATTTGTTGCTGAATGCTGGCATGGGTAGTGATATTGTAAATAAAAAAATGAAGATATTGTTCAGCCTGCATATCGGTATTACGAATATTGGTGATGTGGCATGGCAAAATCATCTCAGCCGGTTGAAGTATACAGCAGAAAATATGGTAACCGGTAGAACGGGAGTATTTAACTCAGGCCGTAATTTTTCTATAAAACTCAATGTACCATTGGAGTTTAGAAAAAAATGATAGTGTAAAGGCTGATTAGCGTAAATATAGCCCTGTCTTGCAGGGCTTCTTTTTTATACAGACATTTGCTGCATGGAAATCACTTTAAACACACCAGCTTTACTGTTCCCTGCAATCAGCCTCTTATTGCTCGCTTACACCAACAGATTTCTGGCTTTAGCCAACCTTGTAAGAAAATTGCACGATGAGTATGTAAGCGGGCAAAAAAGCAAGATATTGCTGCATCAGCTTAAGAGCTTACGACGCCGGATCAATTTTATCCGTTATATGCAGGGGCTTGGTGTATTTAGTTTTTTATGCTGTGTGGCTTGTATGTACAGCCTTTATAAAGGTTGGGCGATCATTGCCGAACTTATTTTTGCCACCAGCCTGCTCAGCTTGCTGGCCTCATTGATCATTTCACTGGTGGAGATAATCCAGAGTACCAATGCAATTGAGCTGGAACTGAGTGATATAGAAGACCTTGAAAAGTCAAATATTTTTACTGACCTTATAGCAGGAAGGAATGATAAAAAAGAAGTGTAAATTCACCAATATGAAAACAGGGATATTTTTTGTAGTTTCTATTTTTGCTTTTGGGATGGTTTTTATTGCCTGTTCGAAAGGAGGTACAACTACAGAAGAGCCTGGCGGTGGCCCGCATGTTGTGACCACAAGTGATACCACACAACCTATCCTTGATATTTATACACCTTTAAATGACGAGTCATTTACAAATGGCAATAACATTAGCATTAGCGGAAAAATTTCTGATGACCTGGGTCTCTACCGTGGCACAGTGAGAATAACTAACGATGCGAACGGTGAACTGATAAAGGAGCAATTGTATGAAATACATGGGGTCAGGCTATATAATTTCAGCGTTAGTCATATTGCTTCGGTTACGGCCCTGACTAATTGTACTATAACAGTGTTTTTTGAGGATCATGGCCTGAATAGCGTAACAAAGTCAGTCAAAATAAAAATGAATCCCTGATCTTACATTGATTCAATCGTTTTCAGCACTTTCTCCCAATTTCCTCCGTTATATATTTCTTTCAGACCAAGCTCTTTGAGTGTGTTGGCAGCTATTCTGCTTCTGTGCCCGGAGGAGCAGCAAACGATCACTGGTTTATTCAGATGCTTTATTCTTTCAACACTTACTGATATCCTGTCTACCGGGATGTTAAGAGAGCCGGGGATTCTTCCCCTGTCATATTCATTGGCAGTTCTTACATCAATGATCACTGCATTATTCCGGAGGGCCTTTTTTAAACTATTATCCAGTCCAAATAATGATAGAAATCCCATGTTTCTTTGTTTAAGAAAGTACAGTTTTATTTTTTCGTTCACCGATCTGTTGCCGCCACATTGCATAGTACAATCCTTTTTCATCCAATAATTGCTGGTGACTGCCGGTTTCCACCACATCGCCCTTTTCAAGTACATATATTCTGTCAGCATGCATAATCGTTGAGAGGCGGTGAGCAATCAGGATAGTTACCTGGCTTCCTTCTCTTGATATATCACGGATGGTATCTGTTATTTCTTCTTCGGTCAGAGAATCCAATGCGGAAGTAGCTTCATCAAATAAGAGTAACTTAGGTTTACGGAGCAGGGCCCTTGCAATGGATAAACGTTGTTTCTCCCCCCCGGATAATTTCAAACCACCTTCTCCGATCATTGTATCTAATCCATTCTCGGCCCGGGCCAGCAAGTTTTGACAAGCCGCTTTTTGCAGCACATCATGTATTTCACTTTCTGTGGCTTCTGGATTCACGAATAGCAGGTTTTCTTTTATGCTTCCGGAAAACAATTGGGTGTCCTGGGTAACGAAACCGATCTGGTTGCGAAGATCTTCAAAGTCAATATTGTTTTCGTCCATGCCATTGTATAGTATCTTTCCCTCCTGCGGACGATACAAGCCCACTAATAATTTCATCAGTGTTGTTTTGCCGGATCCTGAAGGTCCCACAAAGGCGATTGTTTCTCCTGTTCGAACTTTAAAACTGATATCGTTGATAGCTTTATGTGCAGCTGTATGATGTTTAAATGCTACCTGGTCGAACTCTAATATTTCTATTTTTCCAAGGTGTTTGGGATCGGCTGCCCTTGGTTCAGGGGCTTTCTTCATCAGGTTGCCGAAATTTTCCAGGGAGGCCTGCGCTTCACGGTAGGTGAGGATTATATTCCCGATTTCCTGTAAAGGACCAAATACAAAAAATGAAAAAATCTGCATGGTTACAATCTGGCCTGCATCCATTTTACCTTCAAACACAAACAGCATCAGTAATAAAAGGATAATCTGGCGAAGTGTATTAACAAATGTGCCCTGTATAAAACTGATACTGCGGATGCGTTTTACTTTAGTCAGCTCCAGGCCGAGGATTTTAAAGGTGTTTTTATTCAACCGGTTTACTTCCTGGTTAGTCAACCCTAAACTTTTTACCAGTTCAATATTTCTTAATGATTCTGTAGTGGCTCCGGCAAGTGCTGTTGTTTGCCCAACTATTTTTTTCTGAATGGTCTTTACTTTTTTGCTGAGCAGATTGGAGATGACTGTCAGTAAAAAAATACCGCCAAAATAAACCATTGGAAGACTCCAGTGAATGGTGGTGGCATACACAGCCACGAAAACTATGCCGATAATAACCGGGAAAAGAATATTGATAAAAGCAGCTACAAATTTCTCAGTATCAATTCTGACTTTTTGTAATACACTCAGTGTTTCACCGCTTCGGGCATCTTCAAATTCCTGGTAAGGCAATTTCATTGCATGTTGCAGTCCCTGTGTGAAAACAGTGGCTCCGAATTTTTGTGTGATGAGGTTGAGAAAATAATCCTGGAAGGCCTTGGCGATACGGCTGATCATGGCAACGGAAATGGATGCCAGCAGCAACCAAACCACACCATACAGTATGTCGGGTTTGCCAGCCTTATTGATGAAATGGATCTTCGAAAAAAAGAAAGTATCATATCCCTGGGCTTGCACTGATTGGTGATAAGTGGCGAGATTAACAAGCTTTCCGAAAATGATCGGGTCTACGAGGGAGAAACCGATATTAATGGCCGCAAGTAACAGTACTAAAGCGACAAGCCATTTATAAGGTTTCAGGTATTTAAATAAAATTCTCATAAAAACAATTAATAAGTAAAGGGGTAGTTACAGCAAAAATCATGGCAAAAGCCAAACAGGAAATAATGACATTGTTTTGAAATATTTTCGTACCGAATATACGAATTGGTTGCTTTTGCTATGGCAGCCTGTCATCTTTATTACTAACTGGCAGTAATGGAACTGCAAACTTATTGATGCCGGAGGAATTTGTATTTATGCACGGTATCAATATGTAATCAAATCATTATCCGGCCCAGCCTTCCCTGTCCAAACTCCTGTATTGTATTGCTTCTGCCAGGTGTTCCGGTTTTATTT
>CAZTKV010000009.1:31784-35485 GCA_964614285.1 uncultured Chitinophaga sp.
GCAGCGGCTATTTCCAAAGCTCTTTTGATATTTTCCTGCCCCTTTACATCTGCAAAGTCAATTTCAAAATCATATTGTGAGTTAAAAAACTCTTCTCTTGTATTAATGATGACCTGCTCTAATCCTTTTTCTTCATTCGCAAAAAAATCAATCACTTCTTTAATATGAGTGACGCCATACACCTGCAGGTTATTGACCATACCTGCTTCTTTGGCATTTACTTTTGGAACGATCAATCCTTTGAATCCTTCTTTTCTTGCCTGTATGGCAATCGGGAGTGCTCCTTTGATGGAACGAATCTCACCATCCAGTGATAATTCTCCCATAACGACATACCTGGCAAGAGCTTCTGCATTTTCAATTTGTTCAGAAGCACCGAGTATACCTAATGCAATAGGAAGGTCGAATGCTGTTCCGCTTTTCTTGATATCCGCCGGTGCCAGGTTTACCACCACTTTTGTTCTAGGTACACTGAAATTATTGGTTTTGAAAGTGCTTTCGATCCGTTGCAGGCTTTCTTTCACAGCATTGTCAGGCAGGCCGACGATCATAGGGTCCTTTCCGGTGGTCAGCCAGTTTACTTCGATTGTAATAGTGATGGCTTCCACTCCATACACCGCACTGCCAAACGTTTTTACAAGCATGGCCGGAAGATAGGAAAAAATGCCAACCCGCTGATTACCGGAAAGTGGTATAGATTGGCTAATTGACTTGCTGTATACTTATTTCTGACAAAAGAGAAGTTGTATGATCTGCCTCGACCTTAATCACCGGGCCGGCAACAGAAAAATAAAATGTTTCCACCTTTTTTGAAATAAGCAGTTTCTCTCCTTTATTTTTTCGCAGACCGGTAATAAAATATAAGTCTAATGGAAATTCAAAGACAGTATTTTGCTGTTGTTCAACAGTGACTGCCACTTTATTTTCTTTACTTAAATTTTTCCATATTATCTTAAGCGATGGGTTTTCGGGAGTATGAAGCCATTGCCTGAAAAATTGTTCCAGGTTTTTCCCTGATACGTTCTCAAAAATGTGCTGCAGGTCTTTTGTCTCAGCATTTTTTCCGGCATAGGCAGCATAATATTGTCGTATACTTTCTTTAAAAATGGAATCACCCAGTTGTCTGCGCAGCATATGCAGCACCCAACCACCTTTTTGATAACTGTTGGCGTTCAGCAGCCGCATATAATCGGGAGTACTGTCCACTACAGGTCTGTTGGTATTTTTTACAAAATCAATGACCGTCTCCCTGTCTTCCTGCAGTCGTTTGTTCAGGCTGTCTGTTCCGTATTTTGATTCGAGATAGATATGTGTGAGATAGGTAGCAAAACCTTCACTGAGCCAGAAATGAGCAAAACTTTTTTCGGTAGCCATATTGCCAAACCACTGGTGTACTATTTCATGGGCTATCAGTCTTTCTTCTGTCTGCAGGCCATTGACTGTATGCTCTGCATAAAAAATGGCGCCGGCATTTTCCATACCACCAAAGATGGTCTTCGATTGCACATTGGCTAACTTTTTATATCCATAGGGACCAATATAGTCTGTGAAGAAAGCAAGTATGTCTTTTGCTATAGCATAATCATAAAATCCATGATCCTTATTTTCAGTGTACACCCAGCTGCTCACGGGAATGCAATCATTCACAAAGCCGGCATGTTGCACAGCGAAATCAGCCACACCAATCACCATCACTTTAGTTGGTAATGGTAGATTTTCTTTCCAGTGGGTTAGCTTCTTATCGCCGGGTAAATTTGATTCTTCCACGAGAATGCCATTTGAAATAACCCGGTATTGGGAGGGAGCAGTTACAATAAATTCAACGGATGCTTTATCTGCCGGGTCATCCACACAGGGCAGCCAGTGATGAGCTCTGTTGGGCCAGTTGTCAGCAAAGAAGGTTCTTTTGCCGTATTTGTTTTTAGAAATGATCAGCCCGTCAGCCGGTACGCCTTTATACGTAATGATAAAAAAACCGGTATCCCCTTTGACAGCTTTTTCTCCCCGTGGAATAACAATTTTATTATGCTTGTGACTGAAAGAGGTTTCTTTAATGATAATTTCTCCCGGCCATCCGTACGGATATTTCACGGCTGTTACCTTCATTCCTTTCAATGCGGTATTAATATTCTCCAGGTCAATATCTATGGCAGGAGCATTTTGTGTGTATACGAATCGTATAGCCGCTTCTCCATAGAGGGTGTCATCCAGGTCATTTAGTTCAATCCGGAAAGTGTAATGGAGTACATCAATATTTCTTTGTGCTATGACCGCAACCGAAAAATATAATGACAATAATAAGAGCAAGCCTTTTTTCATGGGCTACAAAATAGTAATTTATTTGTCCTTTTAATCCTATTAAATCCTCAAAATCGTCACCCACCTTATAGCTTCTCCAGCATCTCTACCACCTTCTCTCTTTTCAAGATCACATAACCGATACGGTCATTACTGATGCCTTCTTTCAGTTGGTAGCTGAATTTCAGCTGGTCATCATTTACATCCGTTTCAAAATACCGGAAAGAAATATTGGGGTAGTTTTTCAGTTCATCCCCGATCTCATACAAATGAGTGGAAAGAATGAAAAGGGAGTTCTTTATTTTGATCAGTCCTTTAATGACAGCCAGGGAACATTTCATTGCATCCTGTACATTGGTTCCCTTGAATAACTCATCAATAAGTACCAGCCATTTTTTGCCATCATTTATTTTTTCAATCGTGTTTTTGATACGCTGTACTTCGTTAAAGAAGTAGCTTTCTCCTTTGGCGATATTGTCTACCACATTAATATTGCTCAGCAAGCCATCAAATAAGGTCAGTTTCATTTTTTTTGCCGGCACACCCATTCCAATATGTGCCAGGAAGACCGCAGAGCCTACCGATTTTATCAATGTGCTTTTACCGGCCATATTGGCCCCGGTCAGGAAAAGAAAATTATGCTCCGGGTTCATCTGCAGATCGTAGGCTACCGGTTGAGGTAACAGGATATGATAAAGCCCTTTTGCATCCACCAGCGGTGTTTGTTGTTCCACAAATTCAGGAAAACTCAGATCATAGGTTTTTACTGCCACTGCCATTGAATACCAGGCATCCAGCCGGCTATAGATGTCTATCAGTTCAAGAGTGTTTGTTTTATAACGGCCGCGAAGATGATACCCGAAGTACAGGTTTTGTCTTGTTGATATTTTTTTGCCCGGTTCAGTTTCTGAAAGTTTTTGCAGCGGCGCTTCCCTCAGTATTCCATTGATGCGGTCAATATATAATTTGATGTTGGCGGGCAGGTCAAGATCTTCCAGCAGCTCGGCAATTTTACGGATGCCACGGAAGAAATCAGCGAAATGTGTCATTGAGTATTTAACCATGGAATAATCCTCGCTGTGCAGCCACTTATACAAAAGATTGTTGAAAGAAGCGGGTGCTTCACTGATAGGATCAAGTGAATAATCAAGGAATTTGTCCATTACCAGTACGGTGCCATTGCTTATATCCGTGGGCCAGTCTTTTACATGCTCCATGAAAGTGCGGATCACTTTTTGGGTGCCGATGATTTTCTTCAGGTCATTATGCGGTTCGCTGAAAAATTTGCGCAGCCATTCCCGGCCGCCTACGGTACGGGTAAAGTTCAGCTTATGAAAGATGGAGAACTCTTCTTCCTGGTGAAAGATGGAAATATCATTGAAGGATGTGTTGTCTATCTGCAT
>CAZTKV010000010.1:0-13160 GCA_964614285.1 uncultured Chitinophaga sp.
CCGCCATCTACTCTTAATTCTTTGATGTGAATACCCGCATCTGCTTCCATAGCCTTTAATACATCAAAGGTTTGGTAGGCAATGCTGTCCAAAGCAGCTCTTGCAATATGAGCATTACTGCTGCCTCTTGTCAGGCCAAAAATGCTGCCTCTCGCATATTGGTTCCAATGAGGTGCTCCCAGGCCTGCAAATGCAGGAACGATATAAACACCATCAGTATCTTTTACTTGTCCGGCCAGTTTTTCCACATCAGCAGATGTGCGGATGATCTTTAATTCATCTCTCAACCATTGCACTACAGCACCCGCAATGAATACACTTCCTTCCAAAGCATATTCAGTTTTGTTGTCAATTTTCCAGGCAATAGTTGTCAGCAGATTGTTTTTGGAAGCAATAGCTTTCTCACCGGTATTCATAAGCATAAAGCAACCCGTTCCATAGGTATTCTTCACCATACCGGGTTGCGTACAAAGTTGCCCGAACAAAGCAGCTTGCTGGTCACCGGCAATACCCGCAATCGGAATTCTTGAATCAGGAATGATATTCCCGGTGACTCCATAGATCTTGCTGCTGGGTTTTACTTCCGGTAACACAGAAGCTGGTATATCAAATATTTTCAACAACTCTTCATCCCATTGCAGGGAATGAATATTGTACAGCATGGTCCTTGATGCATTAGATACATCCGTCACATGCACTTCACCATTAGTAAGTTTCCAGGTAAGCCATGAATCAATAGTGCCAAAAGCCAGTTCACCTTTTACAGCTTTTTCTCTTGCACCGGTTACATTATCCAGTATCCATTTAAGCTTGGTGCCAGAGAAATAGGCATCAATGACAAGCCCTGTCTTCTGCTGAATAGTTGCTGCCAAACCTGCCGATTTTAAGTCATCACAATAAGAAGCAGTTCTCCTGTCCTGCCACACGATGGCATTATAAACAGGCTGCCCGGTTTTTTTATCCCATACAACTGTTGTTTCTCTCTGATTAGTAATACCGATGCCGGCAACCTGTTTCATAGTGATGCCTGCCTTTGCAAGCGATTCTGCCAGTGTTCCGTACTGGGTACTCCAAATTTCATTGGCATCATGCTCCACCCAACCGGGCTGAGGAAAAAGCTGCCTGAATTCTTTTTGTGCCTGGCTGATTATATTCCCCTGTTTATCAAACAAAAGGCTGCGGCTGCTGGTAGTACCCTGGTCAAGGGCCAGTATGTAATGTAATGGCATAGCAAAAATTATTGAAGTAAGTTAAGTGAAAAACATTTACAATTTTATCTTTACGCCGTAATACGGCACGGACATATGCCGTTAATTGTTTTATGCTGATAACTTATCACACACTATGAAAAGAGTACAGGGCCTCGCTTTATTATTGTCTTTCCTGTTATTCAATACCAATAAAGGTGTTTCCCAAAAAACAGATTGGCCCAAGACATTACTCTGGCAAATAAGTGGTAAGGACCTGAAGAAGCCCTCTTTTCTTTTTGGGACCATGCACCTGCAGGATAAAAGGATCTTCAACCTGGGTGATTCTTTTTATCATCATTTCGAGAGAGCCGAAGGATTTGCTATTGAAGTTGATTTTAAGGAATACATGGATTCTATTTTCACCAAAGCGTTCCAGGTGGTGGAAGAACGGGAACTGGCTGATGAGGATGAGGGTATAAAAGATGTGAAAATTGATGTCCCGGATACAGCCGTTTTAGATGCACCAGCACCTCCTCCTCCAAAGGAGGTAAGTAAATCCATGAAGAAGTATTTCAGGAAACTACGTAATGAGAGGATAAAAAGGTTGCTGGTCTATGGCCAGATGCCTACTATCCTGGATGCTTATTTGTATGGCATGGCCATGAAGCAAGGTAAATGGCTGGGTGCCGTGGAGGAAGTGAAAGATCAGCTGAACATCAGGGATGAATTAGGAAAAGACATTGATGAGGAAGAAGAAATGAAACTGCCAGAGGATAAGATGATGTTTTCATTAGAAAATATGATCAAAATTTACCTGGCGCAGGATATGAACCGGATAGAGGATTACCTGGACAGGTATGGTTCTGCAAAAGCAAAAACCATTGTATTTAACAATAGAAATCTCAAAATGTCAAGAAGCATTGATAGTTTGAGTCACATAAGAAGCATGTTCTATGCTGTCGGGGCTGCACACCTGCCGGGAGATTCCGGTGTAATAAAATTATTACGAAACAAAGGATATACGGTCACACCTGTTATTTCGGGTAATACAATGGCGGCAGAAAAGTATGCTGAAAAATTGCCCTCGGCTTCCTGGTATGAGGTGGGCCAGGCAGATAGTTTGTATTCTATCGACATGCCGGGTATTCCATCCGAGTATAATTTGTTTGGAGAACTGGTGAAGATGAAGGTCTTTGTAGATATCACTACTATGACCTATTATATGACCGGGCATACCATTGCACAATATGAAGATGATAAACTGGCTGATGCATTAAAGGAGATGGCTAAATCAATGAGCAGGACCGGCAGGCTGGAAAATACGAAGAAGGTTGACAGAAACGATATAAAAGGCGTGGAAGGTATAGTAACTGCTCCATCAGTCAACTTCCGGGTGCAGGTATTGAAAAAAGGAAATACAGCTTTCTTCCTGATGATGGGAGGTGATAATAAGAATAAGTTGAATACGTCAGATGCAGATAAATTCTTTTACTCATTCAAAACTGGTAGAACACAAACGGGAACAAAGCAAAGCAACTGGAAAGAGTTTTCGCTTCCTGAAAAAGCAGTGTCAGTAATGTTACCTTCTATGCCTAAAAGGAATAAAAGTTTTGAAAAACAGGCAGATGGATCGGGTTGGACTTTCTCCGTTTTTGACTGCACGGATCTTGCGGCTGGCCTCTATTATCTTTTCCAGGTACGAGATATTAATGCAGGCCACTTTCTTGATGGCGATTCGTCTTTTTTTGAGTTGTTTAAAGAGAACCTGCTAAAAGACAAAATAACAAAACTGAGAGAAGAAACAGGGTTACATTATGGGTTTCCTTCAATGAGATTTGATGCTGAATCGGACGAAGAATCATTATTCTATAAAACAATGAATGTTGTAAGGGGTAACCGGGTATATTCCCTGATGGTATTGGGGCACAAATCACTAAAAGAAGATAGTGACCCTGATTATTTTTTTAATTCCCTTAAGCTTACCGATTATAAACCTGTTAACTATACGCTTCAATCAGCGGATGATAATACTTTCAGCGGTTGGGCTCCTGCAAAATTTGAGCGGGCAAAAAAGGAAGAAGAAGATGATGATGACAGTACAAGGGTCCATTATACCAGCTACAACGTAAATGAAGCCATTTCTTATGAAGTAGTAAAAGATAAATTACCTGCATTTTATTGGGCAGAAGCTGACACCAGCTTTTATAAAGCAAAAGCGAATGAAGCAAAAGGATATAGTGATTCTGTTCTTAGTTATATTAACGTAAGAAACGGGAACATAGCAGGAGTAGAGCAGGTAGTGCAATCTCCGGGAAGTAATAACTTAAAGCGAATGAGATATCTCCTTCATGGAGATACATTGTACACCTTAATAACATTTGTGCCTTCTCAGCATGTTAATGATACAAGACATAACGATTTCTTCAGCAAATTCAGCATCAGGAACGATCAGCTGAAATCAACAATTTTTACCAGCAAGGCAAAACAATTGCTCGAAGCGCTTCAGTCCAAAGATTCGGCCACCGCTGAAAATGCAAAATATATGCTGGATAAAGTGTCTTTTGTAAAGGCAGATCTTCCGGTTTTACACAAGGCTTTCCTGGCATCTTATCCTGATGATACCTTATACTACGGTTCAGTGAGAAATAAGTTGATCAATATATTCGATGGTTTATCCGATAGCAGCACGGTTGATTTTATAAAAGATAATTATGAAAAACTGGGTGACAGGGGAAGTGATAAACTGGCTATGTTGAACCTGTTGGTGGACTATAAGACTACTTACTCTTATGCCACATTAAAAGATCTGTTTGTAAAAAAGACACCAACTAACCTGGGCAACAGAAGTTCTATTGGTTATGGTATTACAGATTCATTGGATCTTGCCAGAATATTATATCCTGATATCCTGGTGTTATTAAAAAATGGTGATTTCTGGGAGGATGTTGCTAATTATACTTCCACCTTACTTGATAGTAATACTGTTGAGCGTTCTATAATAAAACCTTATGAAAAGGATATTCTTTTTATTGCAGATACACTATTGGCTGGTCAAACATTGAAAGGAGAGGATATATGGACCTGGCCTTATGAAAGCCTGCTTCATTTGCTGGGCGAACTCAATACAACTGAGTCTAACAAAATGCTGCAGAGATATGCTGTTCACCCGGATATTTTTCTAAAGAAAACGGCTGTAACCTGTCTGTTAAAGAATGATCAACAGGTTGATGCCAGGGAAATTGAAAAAGTAGCTGCGGATAAAGAATACAGGCTTGATTTATATGAGGGACTAAAAAGGATTAAGAAAGAGTCTTTTTTCACATCGAAATATCTGGCGCAAAAGTATTTTGCTGAAAGTGAGATGTATCAATTCGGCGATGAAGACTATTCCCCTTCTACGATTGAATACCTTGGTGAAAAAGAAGCAATATTTGATGGTCAAAAGAAACGTTTCTTTCTTTTCAGGTTGGGATTTAATGATGAGGATGGGAGGGAAGAGGAGGTGCATTTGGGTATAGCAGGACCTTATTCGCTGGAGGCAAAGAATTTAGAAACCAATAACGATGGTACGGATATTTATTACAATGAAGAGTTCAGTAAAAAGGCGGTAGATAAGCAATTTAAAGAATTGCTCATAAAAGGGGAGGAGTATATAAAGAAGAAGTCTAAGTAAGCAGAGCACTAAAATGCCAGGCGGAAACTTCCAAAAATACCAAAAGTTTTGTCACCTTCTTTAGGTAAAGTGGAAGGTAATACCCGCCATATAAAATCTATTCTGAAGACTTTAAATATATTATCAACACCGGTCCCTAATTCCAGGTAAGTTTTTCCATCAAGTGATTGGAAAGTATGACCCTGCTTAAAGTTCAGTGCTTTATTAGCAGTTGATAAACTGCCCCATAGTGTCTTGGCTGTCCAGAATTGACGCAGACGAAGTTTAGGGAAAAGACGAAAAATGCCATTGCCAATATTATGTTCAAAGTTCAGACCGGCATAGTTATCATGAATAAATTCCCACCGGTTCATCATATTGAATGCATATTTATTATAATAGTACAATTCGTTTCCCGGCGCAATATCCAGTAGAGTATAAGGCAGTGTGCCAAATGTTTTTCCGCCAAATACATACCAGGAGATATTACCGAACGGAGGTACTTTAACGTTATCAGAGATACTACCGGAGATCTTCGTATAACTATAACTGCTTTTCAGCACTCCGGGGAAGCCCCGGGTAATATTGATCTCACCGATGGGGTATATACTCCCCAGGCTGGTACGATAAAAATGACTTTCCAGGAATCTTTCTAAAAAAGCAAAGCGAAGCCGGACGGATACTTCAAAAGTTGTAAGAGGATCACCACTGGCAGTTGCCCTGAAAGAGTCAATAGGCACAAGATTCCGGAGGGGTAAAGTGGATTTATGTAGAATAGTCAGTTTATTTGACATCCATTTAAATGTTTCTTTGTAAAACTCAAAACGTTTTTCATTCACTTTAATATTTTTAACCGGGATGCCTTTTTTTCTAACCGCCAGGGCGAATATATTATCCTGTGATACTTCGCCATAATAGTTCTGGCCCCAGTCAAGATCATTGGTAAAAGAAGCATACAGAAACATACGGGGATCTTTTTTCGGGAGATAAAATATTTCTCCCATCCCCTTTAGCTTTTTATCACCAAATCCATAAGCCAGGTAGGTATGCAGCTTGATCTTTTTATCAAAAAGTTTATTTGTACCCAGGTCAAACCTCATACGGAAACCTTCCCAACCGTTCGAGCTAATCCAATTCATCCAGGGACCGATTTGGAAATTACCGATGTCTTTATAGCCTGTTCCAATAAATGCCATTGTTTTAGTGAATCGCTGGAAAACCGGAGCATTTGTAAGTGTGTCTATCATTTTAATGATGCCACTTTCTGTTTTGCTGAGTGGCTCATGCCTTGCGCCTTCCCAGAATTCTTTTTTTTGCTCAGCTGCGTTTGGAAGAGTAATGATCTCTTCGAGTATTTTATTTTTGTTTAATTCTCTTAGTACAGAAGAATCATTTACGACAATATTCTGATAAGTGGTTGTTTTACGACCAATAAAGCCGGGACGATCTTTACCTATCGGCGATACATCTGCCACAAATTTGTCTTTAGCCAGGAACCAGGTAGTATCATTGATCATTTTGTATTCCTGTATCAGGCTGAGATTCTCCACAAAATTTACATTGGCTTCCTTGCCAAGCCGTAGGTTCATTCGTTGAATAGCGAAAGAACCAACATGCACCCAGCAATCTCCTTCAAATGTATCTCCGCCTTTTCTTCTCGGAGTGAATACAAGGTGATAGTAACGGTTGCTGGCAATAACCTGGGTATCTGTTACCCGGTAATTATAATAGTAATCACCATTGTCACTGATCGGGCTTACAAATTGCTTATCAAAAACAGGGATAAAATTATTGTAGACATTCACCACCTGGTCCATACCACCCAGCATTTTTAAGGCGCTTTCATTTTTTATACCGTTCGTATTAGCAGCTTTGATTATCTCTCTTCTTTTTTTTGGCGCTTTCTGATAATAGTAATCGGAGAGGGCTTCTGCCAGGTAAGTGGGCAGGTATTTTATGCCTTCAGTGGTATCAATATTTTCGTTGATAAGATCGCTGACAGGTTTTAGTGGTTTGAATTTGCCAAACTTCTCAAAATTGATATTTTTCAGATCCAGTTCTAATTTGTTATATAACTCATAGGAGAAATTATCGAACCGGTAACGGTCATTGAAGGACTTGTTTTGGACAATTTTTCGCCACACCAGCAACCCTTTGTTCACTTTTACTTTCAACTGAGCACCTTCGTTGAAAGTACCTCTTTCCATCATGATATTTGCGTGAATGGAGTCTTTGCCCAACGCAAGGACTAAACGAAAGGGCTGATAACCCACACAGGAAATTTCGAGTGTATCGGAGGGCCATTTGGCCAGGTAGAAGGAAAAAACACCTGCTGAGTCTGTCAGTTTGCCCACTGTGGTATTCTTAAAACTAACTGATGCAAAAGGTATTGGCTCTTCACTATGTGCATCTTTTACTGTTCCTGTAACCTTTTTTGTTTGGGACAGGACAGGTAATGCCGTTATCAGCAGGGCTAAGAGGAGAAAAAGCAGGTTTTGTTTAGGAAGAAGCATCGAGTAGTAAAAATACAACCGGATATTATTTTATGGATGTTAAATTGTTTGCGACGAGTATCTGGGCTAAAAAAGTATTTGGAGATATGGAAAAGGCTTATTTACTTTGTGACTAAAAGTACTTTTTTATGCATGAGCCAAACCAGCAAACCGATTCTTTACAGGACTTAAAAGATATACGCCGTATTATGGAGCGGTCGAGCCGTTTTATTTCTCTGAGCGGATTAAGCGGGGTGGCTGCGGGAGTATGTGCATTGGCAGGAGCGTTTATTTCGTATAGTATTCTTGATAATTATTATGGTGAGTATAACAGTAGTGGTTTTTTTTCCGGGGATGATTTCAGCCGGTTAAAGATCAAATTGCTGGTTGTGGCTGCATCGGTTTTTGTTGTAGCGTTTGCTTCGTCCTATTATTTTACCTGGCGAAAAGCAAGCAAGCAGGGGTTACCGCTTTGGGATCATTCATCAAAACGGCTTGCCTGGAATATGCTGGTACCTTTGGCAACAGGAGGAGCATTTATCGTTGGAATGTTGCGATATGATATATGGGCATTTGTGGCCCCCGCCAGTTTGATTTTTTATGGACTGGCACTTGTCAATGCCAGTAAGTATACTTTATCAGAGATAAGGTACCTGGGTTATTGTGAAATTGTATTAGGATTGATCAATATATTTTTTGTTGGCTACGGCCTGTGGTTTTGGGCCATTGGTTTTGGTATTTTGCATATAATCTATGGAATCAGTATGTGGACAAAATATGAAAGAAAGTAAGAACCGGAGCAGTTCGGTCAGGAGAAAAAATGTATGAAGAATCCGATAACTGGGTTAAGTAAAGTTTTTGAAAGCCGCATTCGTCTTGGGGTAATGAGTGTTTTGATGGTGAATGAGGAAGTGAATTTTAATGATCTGAAAGAAATACTTGAGGTTACAGATGGTAACCTGGCAACGCACCTCGTGAACCTGGAGGAAAATGGGTTTATTAAAGTGCACAAAGGCTTCATTGGTAAAAAGACTAATACCACTTATTCAGTTACCAAGTCAGGAGAAAAAGCCTTTACAGATCACATAACAGCATTGGAAAATATGATCAAAGGAGTGAAATAATTTTTTTTATACTTTCACTTTGAAATACAAAGTGCTTTTTAAAATGAAAAAACAAATAAGAACAATAAGACGATGGATTATCATTTTTATAATTGCCCTTATCCTGAGCGGAGCTACGGCTATTCCTGCAGAAACAGAACTTTCTTTTGTAACGGGGCTATTTCCTGCTGGCTCGGTTGTGGGTGACTGGCTTGGTAAAATATACCAGGGATTAGTAACTACTAATAAAGAATACCCGTTTATGGCTTACGGATACGACTGGCTGGCCTTCGCTCATATCGTTCTGGCTATATTATTCATTGGCCCTTTACAGAACCCGGTCCGAAATAAATGGGTGGTTGAGTTTGGAATGATTGCCTGCCTGCTGATCGTTCCTTTTGCACTTATTGCCGGGCATTTCAGGGAAATACCTTTCTGGTGGCGGTTGATCGATTGCTCTTTTGGTATCATCGGTTTAGTACCTCTTGGTATCTGTCTCAGGAAAATATATGCTATTGAATCTTCAAACGATCAAACTTATTGCTGATGAATCTCTTTCTTCACACCTTTTATACATGGGTAGTATCAATACTGCTGTTAGTGATTAGCCTTACTGGTTATACTTTTTTTTATTCTGCTTTATATGGGCAGGCAGGTTGGTTTGCCCCTGATTTATTTTCAACACTTTTTTTTATAATGGTGGCAGGGTCACCTTCTTTTTTGATTGCCTGGGCATTGCTTTTTTGTATCACAACATCCAGGTTTGCACCTTTCGAAAAATTCTTTTTATGGATACTGGCAGCTGTTGCTTCCATTTTGATGAACTTAATCTTACTGTTACTGGTTTTTGCTGACGAAATACTTGATCTTGATACACTACTATACTTCTGGCCTGCCTATCTCGCTGCAATAGTGGCCATTACTTTCCGGGTAAAACAATTTTTCTTTTTAATTCATAAAACAATCAATGATGGAAACCTTTGAAACAATTAAAGGATCGTCCCCGCTATGGGATAAAGGGAAGTTATTTCTCAAATGTGTTGTTATTTTTTTAATGGCGATGGTACTCTGGATACCTACCTATTTTATTATGGGTGTGGTAAAGGAAAGAGAAAGCCGGCAAAAAGAAGCCATTGCTGACATCAGCAGTAAGTGGGCTGGTAAACAAATGGTAACCGGGCCAATATTGTTACTGCCATACAAAGTTGCTGTGACGGATGAAAAAGGCAACCAGCGATGGGAGAAAGCAAATGCTTATTTCATGGCAGATAAACTCGACATACAATCAACTGTATTTCCTGAAAAAAGAAAAAGAGGTATCTATGAAGTGGCGGTTTACAAAACAGATATCAGCCTGTCGGGAAAATTCAACAGTATTCCATGGGAAAAATTAAATATTCCCGCAGAGAATATTTTATGGAACGAATCACTGTTATTTTTTAAGGTACAGGACCAGTTGAAAGGTATTAACGAAGACATTCATCTGAACTGGAATGGGAATGATATTGTATTTATGCCACAGGCAGCAGGTCAGACCCCAATGGAAGAAGCTTTTGTTGCTCCTGTTCCACTGTTACAAGAGACAACCGGTGCCGGCGGATCATTTGCTATCAAGTTTTCCCTCAATGGGTCAGAACAATTATTATTTGCTGCTGCGGCCCGGGAAAATAAAATTGAAATGAGATCAGCCTGGCCCGATCCGGGTTTTACGGGTATACGATTGCCCGATACAAGAACGGTTAAGGACAGCGGATTCACAGCCACTTGGAAATATATGAACCGATCTATACCACAGATATGGAAGAATACCGTTTACAATTTCTCTTCTTCGCAGGTAGGAGCAGATCTGCTGATCCCGGTGGATAGTTATGATAAAACCGGACGTTCGGTTAAGTATGCACTGCTTTGCATCATGCTCACCTTTGCTGCTTTTTTTCTAGTAGAGACTATTTATAAAAAATCATTACACCTCGTTCAGTATGGACTTGCCGGATTGGCCCTGGTATTATTTTATACACTGCTCTTATCGATTTCTGAGTATACCGGCTTCAACCTGGCTTATCTTATAGCAGGTGCCGCTACTATCGGGCTGGTGGGCTGGTATGTGGGCAGCATCTTAAAATCATCAAAACTGGCCCTGTTTATCAGCTTTGTACTGGTTGTAGTGTACAGTTATATTTTCAGCATTATTCAATTGCAGGATTATGCATTGCTGATGGGCAGTATAGGTTTATTTGTAGCACTCGGTATCATCATGTATTTCTCCCGAAAACTGGAATGGCAATAGTATTGTTTCATTTCAAAAATCATTTTATGAATTTTTTACTATGGCAACAATATTTCCTGGGAAACCTTGATCATTTTGATCATCTTGAATGGAACAATAGTCAAACATTAACAGTTCAGGAAAAACAAAACATCTCCCAATCCATTCGCCAGTTTCAAAGAGGAGAACATTCTGAGGGGAAGCATTTTCTGCAGTTTGCTCAGCGTATGCAGGATGCCAGCTACATAGAAACAGTTAAACTGTTTATTAAAGAAGAGCAGGATCATGCGGCAATATTGGGAAAGTTTATGGAAGCAGAGGGGATACCAAAACTGGGCAGAGACTGGCTGGATACTATTTTCCGGCGATTGCGAAAACTGGCCGGGTTAGAGGGTTCGGTGACGGTATTACTCACCGCTGAAATAATAGCCATGGTGTATTATAAGGCTTTGTACAATGCCACCCGGTCGGCTATACTTAAGCAAATATGCCTGCAGATATTAAAAGATGAAGAAATGCATCTGCGTTTTCAGAGTTACACTCTTGAATGTTTGTATAAACATAAAAGGGGATTTGCATCAATCTTTTCAAGAACAGTTCATTATGTACTAATGGCAGGCACCATTTTTATGGTCTGGATATGGCATTACAAAGTATTGAGAAGCGGGGGGTATTCATTTCGACAATATGCAGGTGATGTTTGGAAAGAGTTTATACGTTGCCGGCATATGATGACAGGGAAATCTGGTAACCAACCCACATATGGCATGGAAAAGCAAATAACCAGGCAATCAAACTGGCGGGCATGAGTGAGTATAAACGATTTTCGGTAAGTGAAAGAAGCAAAAGTTTCCGTTTTGCTTTTGAAGGAATGTGCTGCTTTTTTAAACAGGAGCACAATGCAATACTGCATTTACTCGCAACTGTTGCAGTGATCGTATTAAGTATAATTTTTCCGGTTACCCGCTTTGAAATAATTATACTGGTTATTATTACCGGTTTGGTATGGGTGACGGAACTGTTCAATACTGCTATTGAAAAAACCACAGACCTTATTTCAAAAGAAGATCATCCGGAAATAAAGTTCATTAAAGATGTGGCTGCAGCAGCAGTATTAGTTATGGCAGCCGTTGCTCTACTTACAGGAAGCTTAATATTTATTCCTAAAATAATTGTATGATAAAAGCAATATTCCTTCGCAAACCCGGATTCCCGTCGCCTGTTACCCTGCACCACTGGTTGCTGGTATCTTCTGGCTTTAGTTGTTTATTACTGGCTGCAAGGATGATAGCTACTGAATCACTGGAGTATATTTTTCTTCCCTGGAACCTTTTTCTTGCTTTTGTGCCTTATTGGATCACTCAACTGGTAACCGGCAGGATTGATTTTATTGAGAACAGGTGGAAGCTTTTTTTGACGGTGGTTGTATGGCTATTATTCATCCCCAACGCCTTTTATATCATAACCGATCTTGTCCATTTTACGAGGGTACGTTCAGCACCCAAATGGTTTGACCTGTTGCTGATCTTTTCTTTTGCATGGAACGGAATTATGTTTGGAATTGTTTCACTGAGAAAAGTAGAAGTCATATCTGCAGTGATAAGAGGGAAACATTTTTCGGTGATGCTGGTGTTTGCAGTAATGTGGCTTAATGCGCTGGGAATTTATATTGGGCGGTATCTGCGGTTCAATAGCTGGGATATTATTACCGATCCTTTTTCTCTTGTTTCAGAGATAAGTGATTTACTTTTTAATCCCGTTCAGAACGGTGTTGCATGGGGAATGACATTTTGCTATGCAGTGTTTATGACATTGCTGTATTTGTCGGTTAAAAAATTGGGGGAATCATTTACTGGCTAAAATCACAATCCCTCCTTCTAGGGAGGGATTGTGATTATTCAAAAATTTAAGTGCTTAAAAATCAAGACCCATAGCAAAATAATAAAGAGGTTTACCCTGGAAAAAACCATTCATTTCCCAGGCAGCATCAAAGCGCAGGAAGTAGCCAAGTAAAGTACTCCGGGCTCCAAAGCCATAGCCACCCGCAAAAGGTCCTATACCACCGGCTTTTACTCTTACGGTAAGCGGCTGTGAAGTATACGAAACAGAAGGCCTTTCTATTTTATCATAAGTGCCATTCCACGCAGTACCGAGATCTATAAACTGTACTATCTGAAAATTACGCAGGAAGGCATTGTTGATAGGTTTATTAAAGAAGCTGGTAAATACAGGCACCCTTACTTCACTGTTAAGCACAAATGCATTATTACCATTCGCCACATTCTGCTTGAATCCTCTCATGTTTACTGCCAGTGATTCATATGCATATTCAGCATCGGGGTCCGGAGAATTGGAAGGATCAAAATAGCGGAAGGAGCCATTGCTTCGCTGATTCTGACCAAACATCAGCCAGTTGTCAACACCGCCTAGGTAGTAAATAAGTTTTTTCGTACCCCA
>CAZTKV010000010.1:13260-22738 GCA_964614285.1 uncultured Chitinophaga sp.
ACATCAGCCAGTTGTCAACACCGCCTAGGTAGTAAATAAGTTTTTTCGTACCCCATGAGAAATCAGCTGCAGCACGAACAGCCCAGGTGATATTACGGTAAATCGGCAGGTAATGCCTGGCATCAAACCCAACGTTCATGGTGTATGGAAAATCTCCGCTTCCTGTTTTGGTATTCTTGCCCACCTGTGCTATATAATCGAAGTATATTTTCCACCGAAGCCCCTTCCATATATTTAGCGCCGTACTGATAGCATCATCATGTACAAATTCAAGATGAGCCAGTGCATAAGTGAGGCGGTCATCTTTGCCCTTCAATGATTCATTAGGGAAAAATTCGTTAGCTAGTTTTACATATTTATCACTGCGATATCCCACATTCATACGCAGGCTTCGGATCTTACTGAAAGGATACGTTACTGTTGCCTGGTATAAATTGGAGTATTGTTTTACATTAAAAGAAGTAGAGTCGGTATACAAGGCAGGGTTTTTTACTGTCACCCGGTAATAAGTAAGACCATAATCTATCCTTTTCTTAAGGTATTGCGTAGTAAATACGTATTCATTATTGGTGAGATCGGGACTAATACGGAAACCGCCGGCGAATTTCCAGTCTTCAAAAAGGTCGGAGGTTCCTACCCGGATGATTCCATTCAACGGAGAGTTATTACTCAATTGTATCGGGCCATAGCCACCCTGGTAGGGTTGAAAACGGGTTACTAAAATATTATTGTTAAATCCGCTGACGAGATAGTCATTGAAAAACTTAGGAGGCCTGTATTCAAACACTTTAGCTTTCTTCAGAACAGATTCTTTGATTATCTCATCTGCTTTCACCATATCGCCTACTTTCTTAGTGCTGTCTGGCTTATCTTCTTCAAAACCGCTGTTGAAAAAATCCTGTTGTTTTTTGGTCAGCGTATCTGTTTTGATAGTCTGCACTGCTTCTTTGCGGGCAGCTTTCTTTTCTTCCTCAATCACTTTCCTGATGTATTCAGTCGGTCTTGCATTTATATTCCGGCGGCGAAGTGTGTTTTCATCCACTTTTAAACGGTACAACAGTTTTACATCACCAAGTTTAACCACTTCACTCACCTGCTGGTTATCACCGGCAGTTCTTGTTTCCAGCATGCTGCTTTGATAATTCGTCAGCGGGAATACATATGACGAGTCATTAGTGATAGAAACAAAGCCGACGGAATCAATATCTGTCTTGCCCCATTCAGTAAGAAGGCTGTCTACATCTTTTTGTGGCGGATTGCGCAGCATTTCATCACCAATAAATACTAATGTATCCAAACCGGCCCTTTCTGTTTTAAAGAAACCGGCATAGCGGTTATTGATTCCGTTCTCATCACTGATAAAAGTGAAATGGGAAGTGTTGTATTGGGAAGGAAATCTTGCATTGCCCAGTTTCAGATCAGTAAGCTTTGATATTTGCTTGGCCTCCGATTTATTCCAGTTGTCAACCAGGTATATATTGAAATGCCTGCCTGGTAATGAGTCATCGCTGCTGGCTGCAGTGGCAGAAGGCCGGTTACTGGAGTAGATGATACCTGTTTTATTTGGGAAGGCCACAAAAGAAGGATCCAGGTCATCATACACATCGTTGGTGATCTGTTCTACGGTTTGTTTATCGATCTTGTAAACAAATATGTCGGTTTGCCCGCTTTTTACCGCACTTAACAACAGGGTATTGTTGTCAAGCATGTATTTCATGTCCTGTACCTGGTCAAATTTGTCGATCTCCTGTTTCCATAACTTCACCCTGTTTACCAGGTCGTATACAAAGAATTTTGTTTTTCCTTCTTCATTGTATAGGACAGCTAACCGGGTACCCTTGCCATCCCAGGCAAGAATAGGATAGTTAGGATGTTTATCATCTTCCCTTGAACGTACACCCAGTTTCAGAAGTACTTTTTTGTTTACAAAATTTTCCATCAACACTACCTGGTAGCGGCCCTGGTTAAATTCAACCACTGCATAAGTAAAGCTTCGGGGAACTGGGTTTGCATTAAAACGGATATAATCTTTCTTGCCTATGTATTCACTTACAGAAAGCTGGCCCCTTGGTGTATTGCGGCGGCCACGGATATCCTTAAAATATTGTGCCTGTACATCGGTCATAAAATCCCGCAGGATGACCTTGAATTTCTTTTTAGCGATCTTATAGGAAGCATTGTTCAGATTACGGTAAATGCGGGCCAGGTACAGGAAGTAAGTGGTCTTACTCTTGCCATATTTATCGGCAATGTATTTCCAGAAAGAATGGCCGGCAAGCAATGGTTTTTCAAAAGCAAACTGGTAAAAATTCCGGTAACTGCCTGCCAGCATCACACCTCTCAGATCATCATCCAGTGTAGTGTTCCAGCTTTCAGCAGCGTAGGAAATATATCCATCGGTCAGCCATTTGGGAAGATCAAGTAAGGCCTGGTTAGCAGCAAACTCCCCGAGATCATCTCCAAAGAGTAGATTCTCTACCAGGTTACGGGCAATTCCCTGCCTTATCTGGCGGCGAAGATTATCATGGTTGCCATCATAGTAAATGATCATTTTATTGTTCACCAGCTTAGTAACACCGCCGGTATTTTGCCAATCAATACCAATGCCGATATTGGACTGTTGCATTTCATCGTAATTGTTATAAATAACGATATTGATCCGGCGCTGGAGCCCATATTCCACAAATTCTTCAATAGAGGGCAGTTCTGCTTCAGCAACCTGGGCAACATATTTTCCCAGTCCCAAACCATCCTGGCTGAAATAGCTGTTAAAATTTTCTGTCTGGTAATATTTCCATTTGAATTTCTGGTACTGGACCCGGTTTTTTCCGAATTCCACCGTATTCACTTGTGCTGTAGTTTCCATAGAAAGGAAAAGGGAAAGACAGGCAATCAGGCTTAATGACTTCTTCATAGACTATTACTTACTGTTTCGATAATGTTTAATCGTTCATTTATATGATTTGGCAGCCAGTCCCGATAGTTACCGGGCTATTTCTGATAAGCAAGTTAAAGTGCCGGTAGTAACAATTGAAACTATCTTTGCCGGTAGTTACCGTCCGGATTTTAAAAGTACGAAAAAACCATCCATGTTAGCTGTTAAGTCCTTCACTTTTAGCCCCGTTCAGGAGAATACTTATGTTTTGTATAACGAACAAAAGCAGTGTTGCATTATAGACCCCGGTTGTTATTTCCCGGAGGAAAGGGACGAATTAAAAACGGGTATTGAAAAGACCGGCCTGACGCCTGTTTTGCTGCTTAATACTCATTGCCACCTGGACCATGTTTTTGGCAACAAATTCATACATGATACCTGGGGACTTACCCTTCACATCCATCCAAATGAAAAACCAGTTTTAGACTTTGCCCCCCAGTCCGGCCTTATGTGGCAACTGCCTTTCGACAATTATGAAGGCCCTTTGGTTTACTTAAAAGAAGGAAATAAAATTAAAATCGGGGAGGACGAGTTGGAAATACGGTTCACACCCGGTCATTCTCCTGGAAGTGTATCATTTTACCATGAAGCCGGTGGTTTTATCATCGGCGGTGATGTACTGTTTAACCGCAGCATAGGCCGAACGGATTTGCCGGGTGGTAGCATCGAAACGCTGGTACAAAGTATACAAACACAATTCTTCACCCTGCCGGATGAAACCAAAGTATATTCGGGTCATGGCCCGGTAACAACAGTGGGATTTGAGAAAATGAATAATCCTTTTGTGAAGATGTATTAAACAGTTGTTGGTTTCAAAAACTTTCCAATGAAAGGCATTTTTTCAAATTCTTTTCTTTCTACATTTAGCACCAGTAATGTAAATAAACCAATAAAAGTAACAGCCACAGCCCGGTTGATCCACGGGTTGAGGCCTAATAGAAGAAATGCCTGGTGCAAACCGAATAAAAGCAGGCAGATAACAATATAAGCCAGCAGTTTTTTCCATGCATAAGGGATGGGGTAATGTTTTTGTCCCAGTTTGTAACTTACTACCATCATAAACCCATAACAAAGAATGGTGGCAATGGCGCAGGCAACATAACCAAGGATAGGAATAAAGATCCAGTTGAAAGCAACAGTAATAGCAGCGCCACCAAGGGTAATCCAGGCGCCCGTCAGGTTTTGGTTCTTTATTTTATACCAGATAGATAAATTGTAATAAATACCGAGAAATATTTTAGCCGTCATCAGTATGGGCACTACTTTCAATCCTGTATAATACTCCGGACGTTTGGTACCCATAAAATATTTCCAGATATCAAGGAACAAAGTCACACCAAGAAAACAAAAACAGCAGGCGATCACAAAGAATTTCATCACCCTTGCATATGTTTTTTGTGCGTTTTCACTGGTGGATTGCTTGAAAAAAAAGGGTTCTGCTCCCATCCGGAAGGCCTGTATGAATAATACGATCAGTACGGCCAGTTTGTAGTTGGCGGAATAAATACCCGATTGGGAAAAAGCTTCATCTATAGTTCCAGGATACAATTTCAGCAGCATAATGCGATCAATCGTTTCATTCACCATACCGCCAAAACCAACAATAATCAGCGGCCAGCTATAACTCATCATCTCTTTCCAGAAACCAGGATTTAGCCTGAATTTGAAATGAAAAAATTCCCTTGCCAGTAATAGTAAGGTGACACCGCTTGCAAACAGGTTGGCAAGAATGACATACCCAAGACCAATCTTAGGATCATATAATGTCGCAAACAAATTATCCTTATCTTTTTCGAAAGCATTTTTACAAACCACCAGGAAGAAAATGACGAGCCCGACATTAATAAGAATGTTCAGGACTTTTATAGTTGCAAATTTTCTCGGTCTTCCTTCATACCGGAGCTTGGCGAAGGGCATCACACTAAGTGTGTCCAGCGCCACAATCAAGATCACCCAGGAGATATATTCCGGGTGGCCAGGCATTTCCAGGAAGGAAGCAAAGCTTTGTGCAGAGAGCAGCAAGAGGCCGGTGAACAGGGCTGTTGTTACAATTATGGAGGATGAACAGGTATTGTAAACTTTTGGTTCAGGCTGCAATGCTGAAAAACGGAAATAGGATGTTTCGAGTCCGTAGGTGTAAACAATATTGAGAAAAGCGGCAATGGTAAACAAGGTACTGATCTTGCCATATTCTCCTGAAGCAAAGATAGTAACCAACAGCGGCGTCAGCAGGTAATTGAGAAACCTGCCGAAGATGCTGCTCATGCCGTACCACAGAGTTTGTCCTGCCAGTTTTTTTATTCCGCTCAAAGGATTGGAAATTTTTAGGTCATTGCCTTTCCGGATATTTCCGGCAGGTAATAACCGGACAAAAGTAGTTGTTAGGTCGGCAAAAAACGAATTCCGGCGAATAGCAAATAATATATTTAAGACAATTGCAACGCTTTTCTGCCTTGCTGTATCTTTATCAGCAAAATTTACCGGTTATGAAGAAGATATTTTTATCCTTATTAGTTGCCCTGGCTTTTGTGGATATTGTTTCGGCACAGGCATATGAAGGCACTATAGAATATGACAAGAAAAAACAGGAAGCTTTTATGATCGACTATCCTTACCCGCCGGAAGCAGTGGAAAATGCCATTTCAAAAAAAATGGCAAAGCTTGGTTACAAGCCAAAGGAAGAGAAAGGACTTTTTAACAAAGACAAAGGATTTAAGGTATATAAGGATGCGTTCATTACTGATATTAATGCTGACAGGATGGATTATATCATTAAAGTAGAATCAAAAAGCCGGAAAAATCAGGATGAATCTGTGGTATATATGATCATTCTGAAAGATGGGAATAATGCCAAATCCGGATTTGATGTTTTACAAACGGAAAAAACAAAAACCTTTCTTAGCGGCCTGCAGCCTGATGTCATTGCTGAAAACCTGGAGCTGGATATAAAAGCACAGGAAGAAGCGGTAAGTAAAGCCGAAAAAAAACTAAGGGGACTGAAAGATGACCAGAATGATCTCGAAAAGAAATTGAAGGATAATCAATCTGCACAAAAGGACACGGAAAAAGAAATTGAAGCAAAGAAGCAGGCTCTTGATGCACTGAAAGCTAAAAGAATAGTTGATAAGACCTAGTGTTAAGTTAAGCCTGTTATATGGAACATCTGTTTTCTCACCAAGCCACGAAGTGCACTACAGAAAAACATAGTGTGCTTTTTGCCTTTGTGGGATATACGCCGGTCTGCAATTAACACAGCACTAGTTTGGTTTGGCAAAACGAGGATCTCTTAATAAGGCAGAATCAGTTAAAGTGCGAAGAAAAACAAAAAGATCAGTGGCTTGTGCATTGGTCAGTGTAATTCCATTTGTCAGCAAAGGATCAAGCGTAGCGCTTTGCTGCACATTGGTACGGTAATGATTGATGCATTGCTGCAGGGTATTGAATCTGCCGTCATGCATATAGTTAGATGAAATATAAGTGTTACGCAGGGTAGGCACTTTAAATTTTAGTGAATCTTCACTATTTCCGGTAATTCTCAACCGGCCATAATCATTCAGTACATTATCAACTGGTAAACCAATATTCCGGAAGCTGTAATCTGTAAACATTGGTTCCGGGTGGCAACCGGCACAATTGACTTTGTATAACTGGTAACCATTTTCTTCCTGCGCAGTATATGTTACAATTCCTTTTTTATAACGATCATATTTTGAATCAGCAGAAACCATAGAACCGGTAAACTGGGCTAATGCTTTTGTTATAAACTCCGGCCGGATAAAGGGGAAGCGGAATACTTTTTTGAATAGCTCCCTGTATTCCGGGTCGGCCTCAATTTTTTTAATGATGCCATCAAATGTTTCCCCCATTTCAACAGGCCCTGTCAAGGGGTGTACTGCTTCATCCTGTAAAGAAGTAAATTCTCCATCCCAATGAAAAGAAGGACTCCAGGCCAGGTTGAATAATACAGGAGCATTACGGAGTGTATGCGAACCAAAAACTCCATGACTGCGGTCATGTTCAAAGGTGCCGAAACCTGCAATCTGCTGGTGACAAGAGGCGCAAGGTGTGAGGTTGTCTGCTGAGAGCCTTGGATCATAGAATAATTTCCGGCCCAGTTCAAAACCTTCTTTGCTTAGCGGGTTGTCTTCAAATTTGTAAAGAGGTTGCGGGAAACTCTCGGGGATTTCTTGCTGTAATAATTCAATACCATCAGTATTCTGATCTTTTTTACAGGCGCCCAGGAACCATGAGATAGTGAAAGCGGTAATGATTAAAATGAATATTGTCAACAGGCTTCTTCGCACAGGGTTCAATTGAATAGCTAATTTACAATTTTACTTTTTGGTAAAGCGTTAAAAATCACCAGGCCTGAATTTCTGCCTGCCTGCTTTGATATCTGCTTTTTTCTTCTTTGATTCTATCCTTTTCTCTTTAGATGCTTTGCTCGCTTTGGTAGCGATGCGGGCCTTTTTCTTTTCAAGAGCTTTTTTTACCAGGTCGTAAATTTTTTCAATGGCTTCTTCTTTATTGGCCAGTTGTGTACGGTGTACCTGGGCTTTTAACTGTAAATAGCCATCTGCATTTATTCGGTTGCTGAGTTTTTCTTTCAATAACTCTTTTTGTTCGGCAGAAAGTAATGCTGATGATTCAATGTGAAAGGAGGCGATAACAGCTGTTTCTACTTTGTTTACATTCTGCCCGCCTTTACCTCCACTCCGGGTTGTTTGAAAGGATATTTCTTTACCTATATCAATCATTTCCAGCTATTACATTTGTAAAACAAAATTACGGACAATGCGGGTAGTTATTCAACGGGTGACAAAAGCCAGTGTAACAATAGATGGAAAAATTCATTCACAGATTGGCAGCGGGCTGCTGGTACTTTTAGGTATAGAGGATGCAGATACAGGGGAAGATATTCAATGGATGAGTGGTAAAATTGTAAACCTCCGCATTTTTGACGATGCTGACGGCGTAATGAATGAATCGGTAAGGGATAAAAATGGCGATATTATTTTGGTAAGCCAGTTTACCCTGCATGCTTCCACCAAAAAGGGCAACCGCCCTTCCTACATCAAAGCAAGTAAACCAGAAGTGGCCATACCATTGTATGAAAAAATGATACAGCAACTGTCTGCTGATCTTGGTAAACCGGTGGGCACCGGTTCTTTTGGCGCTGATATGAAAGTGGAATTATTGAATGATGGGCCTGTTACAATACTGATCGATTCAAAAAACAAGGAATAGCCGGGCCTTCGTTGTTTATTGAACACCTATCCGCTGGGTAATTGGCTTTCCATCCTCGTATTGTATCATAATAAAGAAAATCTTCTCCCTGGAACCTGACACATTAAAAGTATAGGAGCTGGCGTTTACACTGGTTTGCTCTACAATACGGTGACCGCTGGCTGTCCATACCATAATGGTTTTGATATTCCTCCTGCTTTTAATAGTAACCTGTTTGCCGGAAGTAATGACCTTATAAGGTTTGTTTTCTTTTTTTGAAAGGTTATCAAAAGAGTTATCGGCTGGCTGTGCCTGCAAAATGATTGCAGACAGGGATAGTGATACAATGGCTAAAAGCCTGTTGATGGACTTCATCATGGGATACATTAATCTTTTAAAGGAATTGGTTTACAGGTCTTCAGAGGGTTGGTCCAAGGCCATAACAGCTTTGGATCGGTACAGATAGGGCCGCCAGAAATCTTGCGGGAAGTTCTAAACGGCAATAATCATGCTATATTGCAGCATTCACTCAAAAATTTTTGTTATGACCCTTCAACAGGCCCAGCAGCAGGTGGACGGATGGATAAAAACAGTGGGTGTTCGTTATTTCAGTGAGCTGACCAATATGGCTATCCTGACCGAAGAAGTGGGAGAGCTGGCCCGCATCATGGCCAGGACTTATGGTGACCAGTCATTCAAAGAATCCGATAAGGAGAAAAACATGGCGGATGAAATGGCCGATGTGCTCTGGGTATTGATCTGCCTGGCTAACCAGACCGGTGTTGACCTGACGGATGCCTTACAAAAGAATTTTGAGAAAAAAAATATCCGGGATGCAGAGAGGCATCAGCAGAATGAGAAACTGAAGTAAACAGAATGCTTAATTTTTCTTCTTCGGCAAATAACTATCAGGGTTTTTCATGAACTCAGCCCGGCAGTACCTGGAGCAAAATCCAAAAATGTGACCTTTGTAATGAATGGTGTCGCCTTTTTTATCATCCACTTTCATATTACAGATGGGGTCAGGACGCAATGTATCCGGAGCGGGGGCAACGGCTGTCTGAATTTTTGGACTATTAAACCTGTTTTGCCGGTTAATTGACGATGATTTATTAAACATTGTAGCAACAGCAATCAGTGTTACAGGCACGGCCATGTAGAAAGCAGAATTTTTCATATCAAAAATTTTCTAAAGCAAAGGTAAGATAAAGAGGATAGGGAGTTTATGTTTGGTTAATCCAGTAAATTCCGGTTCTATTATCTTTGCCGCCTATGGCAAACGATTCAAACAGGTTCCAGGCAATTATCTCGCATTGC
>CAZTKV010000010.1:22838-31165 GCA_964614285.1 uncultured Chitinophaga sp.
TTTGCCGCCTATGGCAAACGATTCAAACAGGTTCCAGGCAATTATCTCGCATTGCAAAGAATACGGCTTTATTTTTCCCAGCAGTGAAATTTATGACGGGCTGCAGGCGGTATATGACTATGGCCAGATGGGTGCTGAACTAAAAAAGAATATCAAAGATTACTGGTGGAATAGCATGACTCAATTGCACGACAATATAGTTGGAATTGATGCGGCTATTTTTATGCATCCTACCACCTGGAAAGCTTCGGGCCATGTTGACAATTTCAATGACCCGATGATTGATAACAAAGACAGTAAGAAAAGATACCGTGTTGATCATTTGATAGAAGGGTATGCAGAAATTCTAAAAGCAGACGGAAAGGAAAAGGAAGCCGAAACCTTACTGACAGATATGGATGCATTACTTGCCAAAGATGATTTTGCAGGATTGAAGAAACTGATAGAAGATAATAAAATTTCCTGTGCCATAAGTGGTACTTGTAACTGGACAGATATCCGCCAGTTCAACCTTATGTTTTCAACAGAGTTTGGCTCAACAGTTTCAAGTGATGACGAGGACAATAAAGTTTATTTAAGGCCTGAAACAGCACAGGGCATCTTTGTTAATTTTCTGAATGTGCAGAAGACCGGGCGAATGAAAATTCCTTTTGGTATTGCGCAGATCGGCAAGGCATTCAGGAATGAGATTGTAGCCCGGCAATTCATTTTCCGTATGAGGGAATTTGAGCAGATGGAGATGCAGTTCTTTATTCGTCCCGGCTCACAAAAAGAATGGTATGAATTCTGGAAAACAGAAAGACTGAAATGGCATCAAAGCCTGGGTATACCAGCTGAAAAATATCGTTACCATGACCATGTGAAACTGGCGCATTATGCAGATGCTGCCTGTGATATTGAATTTGAATTTCCAATCGGATTTAAAGAACTGGAAGGTATTCACAGCCGTACAGATTTTGATCTGAAACAGCACCAGGAATACAGCAAGAAAAAACAGCAGTATTTCGATAATGATATTGATCCTGCTACCGGCAAACCGTATGGTAATTATATTCCTTACGTTATTGAAACATCCATTGGTCTTGACCGGATGTTCCTTGCTGTTATCAGTCATGCTTATGAAGAGCAGGACCTGAGTACGGCTGATAAACCCGATAGCCGGGCATTGTTGAAATTGCCTGCAAAGCTGGCACCGATAAAATTGGCGGTTTTCCCTTTAACCAAAAAAGATGGTTTACCTGAAGTTGCAGAACGAATCATGGCTGATTGCCGTCCTCACTTCCGTTGCTTCTACGAAGAAAAGGATGCAATTGGTAAACGCTACCGCCGCATGGATGCATTAGGTACTCCTTATTGTGTAACGGTCGATCATCAAACATTACAGGATGACACGGTTACTATCCGTCACCGTGATTCGATGCAGCAGGAAAGGGTACCGATTGATGAACTGAGAAAGATAGTTTTGGAAAGTATTAGCTAAGCATCTTCAATTTTGAATGTATATTCAGGCAGCATGAAATGGCTGCCTTTTTTTGTAATTGTTCAATGTGTAAGATATTATTTACAATAAAGCAAGTAAGGTAAGCGTTAACATTTCTTTCTCATTATTAATGCAGCATTAGTTTAATATGTTTGTCTTTGTTGCTAAAACCATTATTATGAAAAGGATATTCTTCGTTTGCCTGGCTTTAGTAAGCAGTTCTTTTTTGTTTGCTCAACCCGGGGCAGTAGGTAAAATCCCGGGACGTACCCAGTTTTATGCAGAATTAGGAGGAGCTGGTATTTTATTCTCTGCGAACATTGATACAAGGTTTGCCAAATCTTCTCTAGGTTGGGGAGGCAGAGTAGGATTGGGTTTTGTTACTGCTGATGAAGTGACTGTTATCAGCGGAAATTATAACTATGAACTTCGGTCAGTGGTTACTATACCGGCACAGGTCAACTATGTGTTTGGCAAAGGAGATTCTCCGCATACGTTTGAAGTAGGGGCTGGAGTAACCTATGTAGGCAAAAAACTGGAGATTTTTAATTTTTATGACGATAAAACTTCCAATGTTTTCGGAACAGCTTCTTTTATGTACCGCCGTCAACCTCTCAAAGGGGGTTTCACCTGGAGAATCGGGTTTACTCCATTAGTTGCTAAAGGTTATATTCAGCCATCTGGCGGGGTAAGTGTGGGATATAGTTTCTGATAAATTCACATATCTAAGATTTTGAACCGGTCTCAATGACCGGTTTTTTGTTGTATAATCTTCTGTAATTCCCTCACTAATCAATTGTCCAATATCATGATAGGAATCATTTTTCTTCTTGAACTATGTCACCTTTCCTTCTTAATTATGGTTCTACTTTGCTGAGGTTTATTTCACTTTCAGGTGGCCGATTGGCCATTCAGTCAAAACTATCATCATGTCCTCAACTGACATTACCAAAGCGGTCGATCTTTCGATACATGCGGAAGGTACAGGCCCCAAACGACTTCGCCGGCCAGTTTATGTTGATTTTATGCCACCCTGTAACAGCGCCTGCCCTGCCGGGGAAAATATCCAGGGTTGGATGGCACATGCACAGGCGGGTCATTATTTTGAAGCCTTTCAAACAATACTGGAGGATAACCCATTTCCAGCTATCATGGGCCGGGTTTGTGTAAAACCCTGCGAAACGGGTTGTAACAGGAATCATATTGATGATACCGTCAATATTCATGCAGTGGAAAGATATATCGGCGATGAAGCCATCAATCATAAATGGCAGGTAAATTATTCGACCAAATTTTCGGGGAAAAGAGTATTAGTGATTGGGGCAGGGCCGGGAGGTTTGTCTGCTGCATATCACCTGGCCCGGATGGGTCATGTGGTAGAAATATTTGAAGCCGGTGGCCATCCGGGTGGTTTGTTGTGGAGTGGTGTTCCCGAATATCGCTTGCCAAAAGAAATACTGGATGCAGAAATTGACAGGATTGTTAGAATGGGAGTTAAGATCCGCCTGAATTATAAAGTGCAGGATATATTAACAGAGAAGCAAGGAGGAAATTTTGATGCAGTTTACTTATCGATTGGGGCTCAGTTGATTCACAAAGAAGATTTTCAACATGATGATTCTGTGTATATCACCGATGCCTTCTCTTTTTTCAATGAAGTGAAATCAAATACATCGCCATATATACAAAAGAAAGTGGTTGTGTATGGCGGAGGTAAACTGGCTCTGTATTTATCCCGTATTATAAAAAGATTTGGTTCTGAAGTGTCTGTTTATTTTCCCGGTGATAAAAAAATGATGCCGGCTTACGATTATGAGACAGAAGATGCACTGGCAGAAGGAGTAGATGTGCAGTTATTGCGAAGTATCAGCAAAATAGACAAGAATACGGTTACTCTTGAGATAATGAAAGCCGAAAAAGGAAAAGCCGTTGGTACAGGTCAGTTTGAAACAATCCACGCCGATGTTTTGATCAATGCAAATAAGCAAGAAGCTGATTCTGGTTTTCTCCGTTCTGTTTCGGGTATTGCGATCAGCGATGATGGAACAGTTACCATTAATGCGGAACGGATGACAGGGCATGAAGGGATCTTTGCGGGAGGTGATATGCTGCCCGGTGAGAACAGGAGTTCAACCATTGCAATCGGTCATGGTAAAAAGGCAGCGAAATATATCAATGGATTTTTAATGAAGGATGCTTATCAGAAACCTGACAAACATCCAACTGCCGGTTATCGTAAACTGCACATGTGGTACAAGACTGATGCACCGCAAAAGGAACAGGATAAACTGGCTCCGGCGGTAGCCGTACAAAATTTTGATGAGGTAATTGCGGGCTTTTCCGAACCGGAAGCAAGATTTGAAGCACAGCGTTGTCTGAGTTGTGGTAACTGTTTCGAATGTGATGGTTGTTTTGGTGCCTGTCCTGAAGATGCCATTATTAAATTAGGAAAGGGCAATCGTTATAAGTTCAACTATAATGCCTGTACCGGCTGTGCGGTTTGTTATGAGCAATGCCCCTGCCATGCAATAGAAATGATTCCAGAACCTGTTAATTCAACTACTGATGTCAAATAAAAATAAATTAGTCGCAACGATAGATGGAAATGAGGCCGCTGCTTATGTAGCGTACCGGGTGAATGAAGTCTGTGCCATCTATCCCATTACCCCATCATCCACCATGGCCGAACTGGCCGATGAATGGGCATCCAAAGGGATAAAAAATATCTGGGGCAATGTGCCGGATGTGATAGAAATGCAGAGTGAAGGCGGTGCTGCAGGTACGGTGCATGGGGCATTACAAACAGGTTCGCTTACTACAACCTTTACTGCATCACAAGGCCTGATGCTGATGTTGCCGAACATGTATAAGATTGCTGGTGAATTAACACCCGCAGTATTTCATGTGGCTGCCCGGTCATTAGCGGCACAAGGGCTGTCTATCTTTGGTGATCACCAGGATGTAATGGCAGCAAGAACAACAGGCTTTGCCATGTTGAGCTCTGCCAGTGTGCAGGAAGCACATGATTTTGCGTTGATAGCACAGGCAGCTACTTTGAAATCAAGAATACCGATAGTACATTTCTTTGATGGATTCCGCACTTCACATGAAGTGAATAAACTGGAACTATTGAGTGACGAACAGATCAAATCAATGATACCGGATGAACTGGTGATTGCCCATCGCAAAAGAGGCTTAAATCCTGAACATCCGTTCATCAGGGGAACGGCGCAAAATCCGGATGTGTATTTCCAGGGAAGAGAAACAGTGAACCAGTTTTATAACAGTATGCCGGCTATAGTGGAAGAAGTGATGAAAGCCTTTGAAAAACTAACTGGCAGAAAATATGAACTTTTTGAATACACTGGTGCTGCTGATGCAGAAGAAGTAACTATCATCATGGGATCAGGCGGAGAGACTGTTGAAGAAACAGTAAAAGCCTTAAATAACGCAGGAAGAAAAACCGGGGTGATTGTGGTTCGTTTGTACAGACCATTTTCCCTGGAGCATTTGATAAAAGTATTGCCTGCTTCTGTTAAATCAATCGGGGTATTAGACAGAACTAAAGAATCAGGTGCTGCAGGTGAACCGATGTATCAGGACGTATTGTCGACATTGGTGGAAGCATTACAGCAAGGCAGACTGAAAAAATTACCCAATATTGTCGGCGGACGTTACGGACTTTCTTCCAAAGAATTTACACCAGCCATGGTAAAAGCTGTGTATGATGAGTTGAAAAAAGATAAACCCAAAAACGGATTTACTGTTGGTATCAATGATGATGTTACGTTCACCAGTTTGAAATACGACCCTGAGTTCAAATTAGATGAATCCGAATGGCGGCAGGGTTTGTTCTTTGGATTGGGAGCGGATGGTACTGTAGGTGCCAATAAAAATACAATTAAGATCATTGGTGAGAATACAGACTTGTATGCTCAGGGATATTTTGTATATGATTCCAAGAAATCAGGTGCAAGAACAGTATCGCATTTGCGTTTTGGACCCAAACCGATCAGGGCACCTTATTTAATTTCAAAAGCTGATTTTATCGCCTGCCACCAGTTCAATTTCACAGAGAAGGTGGAAATGCTGGAATTCGCCAGTGATGGAGCGACTTTTTTGCTGAATAGTCCTTATGATAAGGATGAAGTATGGGGTAAACTGACAGGGCAGGTGCAGAAGAGCATTATTGATAAAAAGCTAAAACTATATGTGATTGATGCGACAACCGTCGCAAGAGAAACCGGCATGAGTGGCCGTATCAACACTATCATGCAGACCTGCTATTTTGCTCTTTCGGGAGTTTTACCAAGAGAAGAGGCTATTAAGCAAATCAAAAAGGCGATTGAAAAAACATATTTCAAGAAAGGGCAAAAAGTAATTGATCAGAACTTTAAAGCAGTGGATGCTACACTGGCCCATCTGTACGAAGTGAATTATCCAAAAAAAGTTTCTGCAGCTGAAAATGAATTACTGACCGTTTCTGATAAAGCTCCTGGTTTTGTAAAAGAAGTAACAGCGGTTATGATGGCTGGTCATGGTGATGATCTGCCGGTAAGCAAAATGACGGTGGACGGAACATATCCAAGTGGTACTACACAATGGGAAAAAAGAAATATATCTGACCTGGTTCCAATCTGGGAACCCGACACTTGTATTCAATGTGGTAATTGTGCTTATGTATGTCCCCATAGTGTGATAAGAGCCAAGTTCTATCATAAAGACCATTTGAAAAAAGCTCCGGATGGTTTTAAATCAGCGCCTATCAATGCAAGAGGTTTTCCCGAAACGCAATATTCACTGCAGGTTTACCTTGAAGATTGTACCGGGTGTAATTTATGTGTGGAAGTTTGTCCGGCCACTGACCCTCTCAACCGTTCCCGTAAAGCCATCAATATGGGCGAGAAAGAGCCAATATTGAAAACAGAGCAGAAGGGTATTGAATTCTTTGAGAATATTCCATGGAACGACCGTTCAAAAATTGATTTCTCTACTGTACATGGAGCTCAGTTCCTCGAACCGTTATTTGAATTCTCTGGGGCCTGTGCTGGTTGTGGTGAAACGCCATATTTGAAATTATTATCGCAATTATTTGGTGACAGGCTGCTGGTAGCTAATGCTACAGGTTGTTCATCTATCTATGGCGGTAATCTTCCAACCACACCATGGGCTGTTAATAAAGAAGGCCGTGGGCCAGCATGGTCTAATTCATTATTTGAAGACAATGCTGAATTTGGATTGGGTATGCGTATCACTGCCGATAAGCAACTGGCAGTAGCAAAACAATTGATATCAGAATTGAAAGACGAACTGGGAGTTGATTTTGTAAAACAAATACTGGATGCGCCGCAGGTTCATGAATCTGAACTGGCCGAACAACAACAAAGGGTGATGCAGTTGAAAGAGAAATTGAAAACAATGACTTCTTCTGCAGCTAATCATTTATTATCAGTCGCTGACCAATTGGTACGCCGCAGCGTCTGGCTGGTTGGTGGTGATGGATGGGCTTACGATATTGGCTATGGAGGCCTGGATCATGCGTTAGCCAGTGGAAGAAATGTTAAGATACTGGTGCTGGATACAGAAGTATATTCTAATACCGGCGGACAGAGTTCCAAATCAACACCTACTGCAGCTACTGCAAAATTTGCTGCCGGTGGTAAAGCAGGTGGTAAAAAAGATCTTGCTATGCAAGCTATTTCCTATGGCAACGTGTATGTAGCAAGAGTTGCATTTGGTGCTAATCCTCAGCAAACATTATTGGCTATGCGGGAAGCGGAGGCTTATGATGGTCCGGCATTGATCCTGGCGTATAGTCATTGTATTGCACACGGGTATGATCTGAAAGATGGATTGAATCAGCAGAATAAGGCAGTTTCCAGTGGGCACTGGCCGTTGTTGAGATATAATCCTGTGTTAAGAAAGAAAAATCAGAATCCGTTTGTGCTGGATTCGCCACGACCAACAAGGCCACTAAAGGATTATGCATATAACGAGTTACGGTATAAAGTACTTACAATAACTAATCCTGAAGCAGCAGACACACTGATGAAACATGCACAGGAACTGGTAAACCTGAAATGGAAAACATATGAAGAACTGGCTACCAAAAAAGCAAGTGATTTTGTTCCGGTAGCATAAAACACAGTAATATGAAAATGCATTCCACTTATATGGGGATGAAACTTGATTCCCCGATCATCGTTTCGGCCTGCACTTTGTCTGAGCAGGTTGATAATATTGTGAAGATGGAAGATAATGGCGCCGGTGCTGTAGTGATGTTCTCTTTATTTGAAGAACAGATAAGAAAGGAGGAGGCAAGATTTAAGGGTGTGATGTCTGAGACCACCTATGCTTTTCCTGAAGCATTGGATTATTTCCCGGACCTGGATGATTTTAATGTGGGAGTGGATGAATACCTGGAAAATATCCGGAAGGCAAAAGAAAGAGTAAAAATTCCCATCATTGGCAGTCTGAATGGAATCACTACAGAAGGCTGGATCGATTACTCTAAATTGATGGAGCAGGCTGGTGCAGATGCTATAGAAGTGAATATTTTCTTCATTCCCGGTGATATTGTTATGTCTTCTTCCGAGGTAGAACATCGCTATCTGAATATTATTGAGACGATCAAACAAACGGTAAAAATTCCTGTAGCAGTAAAGCTGAACCCCTATTTCAGTGCTACAGGTAATATGGCATTAAGAATGAAGAACGCCGGTGCTGATGCGCTGGTATTATTCAACCGGTTCTATCAACCCGATTTTGATATTAATGAATTGGTAATTAAAACTGATCTTCATTACAGTGAATCTAATGAAATCAGGTTACCCCTGTTGTGGATTGC
>CAZTKV010000010.1:31265-32581 GCA_964614285.1 uncultured Chitinophaga sp.
ATATGCCTTTTAACTAACCCATTCTGCATAAGAATCTTTTGTCTCATAAAGTTTAAGCTTAACAAGGCTTATACCTTTTGGCAGATTGTCACAAATAACTGAATGGATATACAAAAGTAAGTTCTCTGCGGTTGGCTCTGAATCCCAGGAAACAAGGTTATCCTGTTGATAAATGCTTGAATTTTCGCTCAAATAATACTTGGATAAAATAAGTTTATGGTCAAATGCCTGAATAATATGAGTATTTACAATTTTTTTTAGCTCTTTAAAGTCTATTATAATACCCGTATCGGGTATATAACTCCTTTTTTTATAATCTGCTGATACAGTTACATGAAGCTCATAAGAATGTCCATGAATATTTTTACAAGCACCTGGGTAACCATATATGGCATGTGCCATTTCGAACTGAAAGATTTTTGTGACCATCAACATATGTAAAATTTGTAACAGGTTATTTACTCAATTCTGAAAGTAGCAGACGGATAATACTCTTTTATTTTTTTCTCTTTTGATTTTTTTTTGAAATAACAGAATAGTTGGTTTTTTAGCAAGGGATAGATTATTAATAAGAATCCTGTAGTCATTGCTGTTCCGGCAATAAAGAATACGACAAAGAAAGGTCTCAATTTAAACATCATGTCGCTAAAGAGAATCTGAGGGGCACTTAATTGCCATTTCGCCTTAATTATTCCTGCTCCAATTAGACTTATCCAAAAAACTAATAATGAAATACTTGCAAGCCAATATCCATTGTTGAAGATTTTTCTGTAGGGTACGAAACTCCGGCAAGTATCATTGAGTATGTCAAATGCTATTGCCAACAATAAAAAACTATTAATGCCGATCGTAGCGCCCATTGTATGTGCTACTGTAATATGCGTTCCGTGAGTATATAAATTAATACCAGGAATAGACATGAAGATTGCAAGTAATAATGTCAAAAATACCCAGGCGTCAGCTATTATGAGAAAACGGTAAGCCGCCAGATGAAAATTCCTTTTTGCTGTGCTTACAGAGGACTTCCATTTTAAAATAATTCTGCCAAGAATGAAAAGTTCAGTCATGCTGACTGCATAACTGATGTGTTTGATATAAGCATAAGTGGGTAGAGTGTATATATGATGGCCCCAGTTAAACATCAGATTGAATAACCCTGTGAAATATAGTATAAAAGCTATGTTCGAGTGACTATAGTTTTTATTATTATTTATTTTATCCATTAAGAAGATACTGCTTCCGTAAATGAGCATATTCCAGGAACCTACCATTGATCCGTAGGATTTCCACTGCACTGTCATATCGGTTACTATATT
>CAZTKV010000011.1:0-11557 GCA_964614285.1 uncultured Chitinophaga sp.
GGAATGTTATTCGCCACCGCATTCCGGGTAGTTGTTACCGGCAGTCCGGGAGACACTATCAATCTTAATGCAGGTAAGTTCATTTACCAAACCTCGTTCGGAGGTTCTGATATAATCCTTACTGCTAATCCGTTTAAAATATTGATCAGTGATCCATTAACTCTTTGCAACAATAGTATTGGTGTAAATAATGCTGCCGAATTTGGAGGAACTTTTGGAACAGGTACAGCCACTGACAGAAGCACTGACCTGACTGCGCCAATTTACGGTTATACATTTATAAGCGATGTAAACGCTTATACACAGGTAGGTGATGGAAGATATGCAATTGTAAAAAACATGAGTCTTCGTAATCGAACCAACAGAAATGCCAACAGAATACCCAACTGCGGTACGCTTGCTTTTGATGATCCTCTCAATTGTAATAACAGAATGTTTAACGGACATTGGTATATAGATGGTGACCATACAGGAACCAATGATGCTGTTGGTAATGCCCCACCGGCTGCAGCAACCAATGCCGGGTACATGCTTATGGTAAATGCTGATTATGTTGCTTCAGAAGTATACCGTCAAAGTATTACCAACCTTTGCCCTAATACTTATTACGAGTTCTCAGCCTGGGTAAGAAATATCTGTCGTACCTGCGGAGCCGATTCTACAGGTGCACAATTTGCAGGAACACCTACTGCACCAGCCAATGGCTACCCGGGTGTATATCCTAATCTGACCTTCTCACTCAGCGACGTTGATTTTTACAGTACCGGAGAGATAGATACACTTGGCTGGTTGAAAAAAGGTTTCGTTTTCAGGACAGGCCCTTCACAAACAACGGCCACATTCTCCATCCGTAACAATTCACAGGGAGGGGGGGGGAATGACTGGGTTCTTGATGATATTGCTGTGGCTACCTGCCTGCCTAATATGATGTATTCGCCGTCAAACAATCCATTGATATGTGAAAATAATACGATAACAATATACGATACCATCAGTTCATATTTCGATAATTACACTTTCTACAAATGGCAAAGGAGTACCGATGGCGGTACTAACTGGGTTGATATTGCAGGAGCTACCGGCACAGGAACACCTGTCTGGAATGGTTCTGCTTATGTGTATGTTACTTCTTATACCATACCTCCTGCATTCACGACTGCAGGAAACGATGGCGACCTTTACAGAGTGGTAGTAGGTACTACATTGCCTAATATTTCAGACATTAACTGCCAGTTTTCCGATCCGGTAAGTATAACACTGAATGTACTGACCGATTGCGGACCGGTTCTAACAACTGATTTGCTTTCAGTAACCGGTCGCTTAACGAACAACAGAGCTACAATTACCTGGGTGACTTCAAAAGAAGATCAGCCTGTTTACTACACTATTGAAAAGAGTGAAGATGGAAGGGATTTTACCCAGATCGGTGTTGTAGACGGGTATAATAACTCCTCTGCCAATAATAACACCTACTACTACACAGACCCTGCCACTATTTCTGGCAAAGTGTATTACAGGGTGGTTGTTGTAAGTAACCAGGCAGCAAAGAAATACTCCCGCATAATACCACTGGTTACAGGCAATGGTGGCTTCTCTTTTGAATCGGTACTCAACCCTTTCTTAAATGAATTGCAATATGAGGTAAGCTCCCCTGTCAATGGCTTTATGAAAGTTGAATTGATTGATGCCTATGGAAAAATAGTACGGGTAGAAACTCAGCAGATCTATGCAGGTATTAACTCATTAAATATCTATAATACTGATAAACTATCTGCCGGTGCTTACCTGCTGAGAGCTTCGTTAAATGGTAAGATGATCATCCGGAGAGTAGTAAAGAAATAAAGTCAATTCCTTGTAAAGCACCCCTGGCTTAAATTGGATTTTTGGCGATATCCGGCGCTGGTGTTGATTTATCTGTTACTGAAACGATTTTCATACTTTTACCCGGAAAATAAGCTACATGAGTGCAAGTATAAAACCAGTAATAGGCATATCCTGCGGAGATCTTAACGGCATAGGTATAGAACTGATCATTAAAACCTTTTCGGACAGCCGGATTCTTGAACATTGTACTCCCGTCATTTTTGCTTCCGGGAAGGCAATCAATTTTTACAGAAAATCTGTTCCTGAAGCGAATTTGAACTACCAAAACATTAAAGAATTTAACCGCATCAATCCAAAACAGGTTAATCTTTTTAATTGCTGGGAGGAAGAAGTGCAGATAACACCGGGGCAATTAACTGATATTGGCGGAAAGTATGCTGTTCTTTCCCTGCAAACCGCCGTTGCAGCTTTGAAACAAAAGCAAATTGACGGACTGGTTACAGCACCCATTCATAAAAAAAATATACAATCAGCTGATTTCAATTTTACCGGGCACACCCCTTACCTGAAAAACATATTTGGCGTTAATGATGTTGTTATGATGTTATGTGCCGGCGATTTCCGTGTAGCCCTGGTAACTGAACATGTTGCGGTAAATGAAATAACCAAACACATAAGCAAAGAAAAAATTGTCAGCAAACTTACTATCATCAACCAGAGCCTGCAAAAAGATTTCGGAATCGATAAACCAAGAATAGCCGTACTTGGATTAAATCCTCATGCCGGTGATGAAGGATTGATCGGTAATGAAGAAGAAACAATTATTAAACCCGCTATCAAAGAAGCAAAGAACAATAACCTGCTTGTTGTGGGGACCTATAGCGCTGATGCTTTTTTTGCCAGGCGGGGTTTTGAAAAATTCGATGCCGTATTAGCTATGTACCACGACCAGGGATTGATACCGTTTAAAACACTGGCTACGGGTGAAGGGGTAAACTTTACAGCCGGATTACAGGCAGTCAGAACTTCTCCTGATCACGGAGTGGCTTTTGATATTGCCGGAAAAGACAAGGCAGATACATCTTCGTTTCTGGCAGCGATATTTGAGTGTATTGATATTATAAATAGAAGAAATGGCTATGAAGACAGCCGTAAAAATCCATTAAGAAAAATGACTCCTGCTATTCTGGCCAATGCTAAAGATGAGATTATTGAAGAGGGCTAATTTCATTTAAAAACAGAATCAGGCACTCCCTTATTTATTGTATAGGCGGAATAAGTGATTTCAACTTTCCCTTTCTTATTCTTTAGCTTGTCTGCAGGTTCTTCTTTTTTGCTGCCATCATCATAATCAAAAGTAATTCCTTTGGGTAATTTGTAATCTTTTGTATTAAATGAGAAACTTACCTTATCCGCTAACCCGTACTCGGCGTATTTCCCATAGGTCATCTCCAGTTCATAAGTGCCATTCTCCCTTGTTGTTGTCTTGGCTTTTTTAATTACATACTGCACTTCATCTACATAAACTGTTGACAGTACCACCTCAGCGTTTTCATCCTTTGGAAGCAATTTGATGATTCGCAGGTTTGTTCCCGCCTCTTTACCAACATCAATAATATCAAACCCCTCTGTATTAATAAATATATTATTAAGGTTAATATTTACAGAGCCCTTCGGGATAAAAGAAATTCCGCTCTCGTTATTAATGCGAAGCTTGTTGGGCTTTTTATAATACACTTTTACATTTGCAATCGGTGCTTTTATAAAAACAACATTTGTTTTCATCTTGCCTTTTGCCTCATAGTCATTGACCTTCTCCAGCTTCGCCTTTACTTTATTAATAATATCTTCTGCTGCCTGTCCTGCTGAAGAAAATACAATGAAAATGAAAAGGCCAATAAAAAAAATACTTTTCATGCTTGCTAAAAATTTATGTAAGTATGTCCTTTTTCCGAAAAACCCATACTGCTGTACTAAAAAATAAAACAATATATGCCACGAGAATTCCCAGGCTTCTTAATACTGCCGGAAGATTCTCTATACTTCCGTTAATGGTCGTCCCTTCTGCATCAGCTTTTACATAGAAAAAACCCTTCCAGGCTACCATATGAGAAGTAAACAGGTAAGGCTTAATTGTCTTGTCATAAATCGGGATATTCATTTCAGACAGAATAGTAAATACAATTACGATACTCATTGTCGCAATGATCGGTCCGATCGAATTCTCTGCAAAAACACTTAACAGGAAAGCAAGAGCTGAAACAGTGGTAAGCGCTACAGCAGCATATCCGAAAGCAGCTACATACCGCCATAAAACATCAAAATCCTTCATTTGCTCAATACCTTCTGAACGAAGAACAACCATATCATTGGTTCCGAAGATTAGCATACTGCCAAATAAAGCCAATGCTGCCATCCAGATCAATAATGCCAAAGTGTAAACTACCGAAGCAGCAAATTTAACCAGCATATATTGAGTACGGCTTACTGGTTTAGTAAGAGAAAGCCGTAATGTTCCCATATTGGCTTCTCCGGCAATAGAATCCCCGGCTATTAATGCCACCAATAAGGGCATTTGTATCAACAGTGTATTTAAGATTACGAAACAGATAAGATAGCCGTTGAGTAATTTATTTTTAAACTCATCCGAAAACTCAAAAGACCCTGACAGGTTACTCATTAACAGATCTACATATGATTTACCATCGAATTTTAAAGCCACTTGTATAAGAAAAACGATAGCAGCTATAGCACCAAAAGCAATATAAGTGCGGGGTCGTTTGAATATTTTAAATAATTCAATTTTTAAGAGCTTCCACATGGGGTTGGCCGGTTGTTAATGATAAAAAATAATCCTCCAGTGAATGTTTTGAATGCAAGGAAATCACATTGACTTCCATTCTAATTAACTCCTTAAGCATTTCCGGTATCCTGTTGCGATGCAGCTTTAGTAGTACACAGTCATTCCTTCTCTCCTGGACAAATTCCCGGAAATCAGATCCACCAAGCTTTTCAAATGCTGCTGCATCATTGGTTGTTTTTAATTCAACTACAGTTTCGGCGGGGTCAAACAGATCATTTACCCTTCCTTCCACTAGCTTTTTCCCTTTATCAATAATAAGCATAGAATCAGCTATCAGTTCTATTTCGCTTAATAAGTGAGATGAAATCAGTAAGGTTTTGTTCTTCTCCCGGCTGAGCATAAGAATAAGATTCCGGATATCAGCAATACCCTGCGGGTCTAATCCATTAGTAGGTTCGTCCAATATGATCAGTTTGGGATCATGCACCAATGCTGTAGCGATACCCAATCGTTGTTTCATTCCCTGTGAATATGTTTTTACTTTGCTATGTGCCCTTTGCTCCAATCCGACCATTGCCAATTGGTCCATTAATTTTTTCCCGGAAATTTTTATCCCGCTCATAGTGGCAAAAATGCGAAGGTTCTCCAGTGCAGTAAGGTATTTGTAGAGATCTGGCCGCTCAATAATAGCACCTACTTGCCTAAGAATCTCCTTCCGGTGTCTTTGCAGATCCATACCGAATATGTCAATACTACCGGAGGTGGGCTGAATCAGTGTGAGCAACATTCTGATAGTGGTAGATTTACCGGCACCATTTTGTCCCAAAAAACCATACACCTGGCCTTCCTCAACTGTAAAAGAAAGATTCTCAACTGCTTTAATATCCCGGAAATGCTTGGTTAAATGATCAACCCTGATAATTGAACCCATCGTAAAAAGATAACGGCCAAAGGTATTAAAGGTTTAGCCCTGTTAATGAAGTATTTAAGGGTTTAAGAAAATATTTCTTTGAAAAGCCTTGCAATTATTAAAGTCATATCTTAGGTTTGTTTCCGATTCGGAAAACCACATATATCAACGTAAAACTACGATAATTGTCCGTACCAAAACACCATTTCCTCTCCACCATTTGAGTACGCCTTTTTAAGTAGAAGATTACACCGGGTATATTGAGCAACCGAAAACTAACATCCAATATTTCTGTGGGCCCTTTGAAGATCGAATTCAAAAACCCTAAGAAATGTCTGCTTACCTCATATTAATAATCGCTTTATTAAACTTTCCGGACACTTCATCCGGTGAGATAAATAATACGACCCCTTTTACAAGCCTTTCGTTTTCCACAGTATCTAAAGCTACTACCCATAGCAAGGTTACAGACTTTAATTGGAACATCATTAGTGATAAAGTGTTGCTGAATTGGAAAGCTCAGGCAAATGAAACAGTTTCGATGTTTGAAGTAGAAAGAAGTAATGATGGAAAAAGTTATACTATTGCAGCATTGGTATTTGGCACTGATGAATCACTAAACAACAAATACCAGTTTTTTGAAAAAATCAGGAAAACGAGAATGTTTTACAGAATTAAACTGATAGATAAAAATCAACAGGTATCGTATTCAGAAACAGTTACAGTGGAACCGGGCCGTTAATAAAAATAAAACGTATGTCTGAAAAATTAAAAAAATCGCTGAAAGAAGGGTACAGCCGCCTGAAAAAGGCAGTTGAAAAAATAGTCCGATCCAAAAAAGAGCAAACACCACAACTTGTTTTGCAACCAATACGGAATAATAACAGGCTGAGCCACTAACCAGCCCACCTTTTTCATACACTTAGAGTATCAAAAGAGAAGAAGCCCTTTGTCTAAAGGGCTTCCTCATTTTAAGTTCCTCCAAGATATGACTGAAGGTTTACCACATATTCCTCAAAAGCTTTAATACCCAACTTTGTTATTTTACAGGTTGTTTGCGGGTAATTATCTTTAAACTGCTTTATCACATCTATATAACCGGCATCTTTCAGTTTTTGTATCTGCACACTAAGGTTACCTGCTGTAGAGTTAGTTTTTTCTTTTATAAAAGTAAATTCCGCCTCCTTCACACCAATAAGAAGTGACATAACGGCCAACCGCAGCTGGGAATGTAATATAGGATCGAGTTCTTTAAACATTTGCTTGTGCTAACTCACTTTTGGCTTTTCTGTAATCTTTCTCCATAATGATACCCGGAACCAGCCATGCAAAGATGGAAGACAAGGCGACTAAGATCAGGTCAATTTTTATCGGAGTATAAATTGTTACAACACAACTCACCCAACAAAGTAAACCTCCCCACAGCATTGGCTTGAATTTCATACTAACCCCTGTAACAAACGTAGGCAATCCATAAAGCATCAAAAACAAAGGAGAAGTAAATTCGTACAACCTGAAAGGATATGCGTTTCCGGTTAGTTTCCTGTATTCATCCGCAGCGGGATCCCACTGACTGTACATTGCACTGGTCGTATAAATCATCAGAAAAATACAAATACCAAATCCCATCCACAGTGAATCCATAAAACCATCATCATAAGTCTTTACTTTTCTTTGTTTCTTTTCCTTTATAGTAAAATAGATCTGTGGGATTACTGCAATAATAGTAAGCAGGTAAATATCAAACGGCAGCCTGTACCCGAAATGCAGCTCGGACAGTCTCACCAATGAACAAATAGCTATTACTGTCCCCCACATAATGGCCGCAATACCCGTATCATGACAGGCATCTTTTGCTTTATTGATCATTTGCGTAATCAGATCAAGGCTTTCCTTTTCAGTCAGTATTTTTTCCTGCTCACTCATGATGATTATATTAGTCGTTAGCAATCTTGTTTCGGTAACGTAACATATGCGCCGGGATGATATAACTAATTAAGATAGCCCCTGCACCAAAAAGCATCTGGTAATCATAATTTACAAATGTTGATCCAATGGCCAGCGCCCAGGCAATTATACCTCCGATGATCAGTGGTCTGAAGTGGATAAAGCTGCCGGATACAAACGTCCCAAGCCCATACAGCATAATAAAAAAGGGAAATATCGCTGTTCCCCAACCCAGCCTTGTAAGGATCATACCTAATACAAAAAAACTTATTGCCATACCAGCCCATAAGTGTTTCATGTTTTCATCTACATAGGTTTTTGCTTTAACAGATGTACCCTCCTTTCTGCCCTGGTAAATCGAAAAAGCCACCCCGATAATAATAACTGTCCATACCAGGTAGTGCTTTTCATACTGGAAAATGTTCTTTAATACAAACTGGGCTGTGCAGGCGATGAAAGTAAGCCATCCCCATACAAGAAAATAAATACTGTTGTCAGAGATGTTTTGCTTTGTCTTACTGATCATAGACCGGATCAGTTGCAAGCTTTGTTCTGGCGTGAAATTCTCATTGGTCATAGCAACTATTTTTAAACGACATAAAGCAGCCAGAACCCGGCTGCTTTATGTCTATTATTTATCTTATTCCAGTGTAAGAAAATACTTAACCTGGCCTATTCCCCAAGAAGGGTGAATGCTACTGGCAGGTTTAAAAGCTTCATACTTTTTCATAGCTTCCTCAAAAAGTTTTTTTCCCTCGGTCTTACTTCCTCCCCATTGCTCAGGTGTATAATACTTATCAATACCTTCAAGTAAGTAAATTCTTGGATTTTCCGGATTCAGGCTTTTTGCTATTTCAAGTGCCTGGGCGGCCGGTTGTCCATAGGTCATGTACCTGTTCATAGGGTCAGCCATCATCTTACCAGTATTAAACATTTTTTTCAGACACATGATCTCAGAATTATTCTTCTCCAGCTCTTCTGCTTTGGCAAGTAATGGTTCTGCTTTATCCATCAGCGGGTCAATCTTATCCAGCTCCTGAGTTTGAAAATATCCGTTGGCTTTGTTAATGTAGCAAAGAGCTGCATAATAAAAAGGTAACCATTGTGTTTTTTCTGCATTAGCTATACGCTCAAAAGAGTTAGCCAGTTCAGTCAGTCCCTCAGAATTACGGGTTGTATCCACAGCTGGTACCAATGCTTCCATTGCTTTAAGATATTTTTCGCTTTGCGCAAATGTTACAGTTGTTATTACCAGTGTAAGTAAGACAAATAAACCTTTTTTCATGTTGATATAATTTAAATAGTAAAAGATTATGATTTTTTATTTTTTAATTTTTCATACTCCCGTTCCGCCGAATTGGCCTCCGGGTAAACATAGGCGCCAAAATAATGAAAGATTATACCAATACCCCAGCCCAGGGTAGGCCATACAGGCCATGGAATGCCTCCATCATACCCTCTGTCTTTTGTGATCGCCCAAAGTATCCACAGAAAAGCATTGACAATGATATATGTAATCAGATTCGTTTTGAAGCTGGCTCTTTTCTTAGCTATTTCCCAAAGTTTAGGATCCTTTTCAGGACCTGGTGTTTGTTGATCCATAATTTAAAAATTAATAGTTTATAATCCGTTATTGATTACTTCTTCGCTTCTATCTACCCCAAAACTTATGAATGCTCCAATAAAAATAAACATCCTCGAAGTAGGCACTATAGCTTCTTTCCTCTGTCCGTTATAGGAATATGTATACCCATATGTTTGTTTAATATTGAAAATATTACTTACCTGCAATACATATACAGCGAAAGATTTTGCGTCCTTTTTGCCTATGGTGGGTAAATAATTGATCGCAAAACTTACATTGTGATAATCAGGTATAGTGCCTCTATCATTGAATTTATAATTTGTACCATCGAAGCCAATATTATAATAAGACCGTCCGCTACTGTAATTGTATGATGCATTGAAGTTCATCTTCAGGCTTTGAACAAACTTTTTTGTAACAAGAGAGGCGGTATGTTTTGCTGCAAAATTTGGTGTAATGGCAAAAGGAAAATTAAGAAAATCCCTTTGGGTGTCCAGGTATGAATAAGATATCCAGTAATCGAAATTCTTAATTGTTTTTTTATCCCTCCAGAAAAACTCAACCCCCTTTGCATCTCCGAAACCGTTATTACTAACTGCAGCTTCAGTAAATCCGACTATAGCAGTCTTAACAAGATTATCATATTTTTTGTAAAAGATCTCCGCCCGGAAAGACTGCTGGTTCAATACTTTTTGGTATTGCAAAATATAATGAGTCGCCTTCATGTAGGTTAACTCGTTGGGAGAAGGTAAATATCTTCTTTCCGGGTTCTGATAAAAAATACCATAGGCGATCGAGGCCTGGCTTCCCTTACCTATTTTATAAGCAATAGAAAATCTTGGTGCCAGGTTTGTTTTTTCAAGTGATGAAGAATGCTCCATGCGAAGCCCTCCTTTTATAGCGAGGTCATTTGTAGCATATACATCGGCTTCGGCAAAAAGAGATTTAATATTCTCCTTTAGCTTACCTGGATATTTTTGCCCGTTGTAAGCTGTGTATTCAGATTCATCATTAGTGTAATTATACTCGCTTCCAAAACGGATGGCACTCAGCCCTTTCAATTTCTTTTCAAGAACCGCTTTGGCATTAAAATAATTTCCCTTCAAAATGATACCAAATGTTTTTGATTCAAGGCCACCAAGTATTACATCACTCTTATTAGCATCCTGCATTCCGCTGTTAATATTGTCTTTATTATTAGTATAAGAAATACCAGTTTGCAACTTCCATCTTTTAGGAAGATTCTCTTTCCATGATAGGTTATGATAATGGTTTGTGTTGCTGATAGCGAATTTATCCATATAGCCAAGTGAATCGATACTATTAGTGGTAAATGCAAGTCTATTACTGCTGAAATAGCCGTAGTATTTCAGCATACCTGTTTTCGAGGTTTTGATACGAAAATTAGCATCCGCATTATGGTACGCTGGTACCCGTGAATAATCCTGCCGTTGCTTTATCACCGCAAATGCAAGAGAAAGGTCTGTATAACTATAACTTCCCCCGAATGATGATTTCTTATTTTTGGAAAGATGCTGGTAACCGGCACTAAGGCTTAACACACTTATTCCGAGGTTGGCAGATGATTGCTCTGGTAAGTCAATAGATTCCAGGATCAATGCTGAAGAAAGTGCTTGCCCATATAAAGCTGAGTAACCACCTGTGCTAAAGACCGTTCCTTTAAAAATAAAAGGTGAGAACCTGCCAAACTGTGCAATATTGGGAACACTGCTGAAGAAAAAATTATTTACCAGTGTGCCGTCAATAAAAGTTTTTGTTTCGGCAGCCGTACCTCCTCTGACGTATAACCCTTCACTCTCCCCTACCTGTTGTGCCCCTGGTAATGTTTTCAATGCTTGTGTAATATCTCCGTTTGCACTGGCGGTTGTCACAATATCAATTGGATCCAGAACTGCCGCAGCTCTTTTACGGTCACTGGCTTCAAAAGTACCAGCCGAGAGCACCACAGCTGTCAATTCAGTGACTTCCTGTTTCAATACCACATCTATCGTTATTACACTTGATTCCAGCTTAACCTGCTGCTCAAAAGACTTAAAGCCGATATTCGAAACAACCAGCAGCTGCGTTCCTTTTTCAAATGTTTTGAAACTATACCGGCCAAGAGAGTCAGAAGTTGCCCCATCGTAGCTGTCTTTGATGGCAATGCTGGCTCCTGCAACAGGATTATTTTTATTATCCTTTACAACACCCTTTATTGTTACCTGGGCAGTTATTGCCTGCAACAGAAAACTGCTTATTATAATGGTGTATAATTTTTTAAACTTTCCCATAATTCACGGTTTGGAAAACAAATGTAAAGTAGTTTATAATATAAACCAAATTATTTTAAAAGAACCGCCTCACCAAAAGGCAAGGCGGCTGGAACCCCTATGAAAAAATAATTTTAGTGTTTAACTATCTTCTGCTGAGCTACTTGCCCTTCACAACTTACTCTTACAATATAGAAACCTGGGGCCAGGCTTGCTAC
>CAZTKV010000011.1:11657-32309 GCA_964614285.1 uncultured Chitinophaga sp.
AGAGTATAATTAGCCGTTTCAAAAGCACTCCCGTAAGAGAAAACCATGCCTGCATCGGTATAGTTAGAACCATCTGTACTTTTTTCAACCACAAAATGACTTACGTTAACTTCAGAAGCAGTTGTCCATTTCAGGTCAACTTTATTATTATTTAATGAAGCAGAAAAAGCAGTAAGACTTACAGGCAATGTAGATGGTGGATAGGCAAATCCTTTCATATACAGGCTAAACTGCCTGGTAGCACTGGTACGGTTTGTTGTACTAGTTCCGTATTTAAGAACAAAAGAAGATACATCAGTTTTGGTAGCCGTAAACATATTAGCCAGGGATGCAGTATCAATACCACTTCTCTCGATACCCAGTATATTCCTGGCATAATAAGCACCAGTTGAAAGCTGCGTAACAAGAATATCAGGTGTTCCCATCCAGTAAGACATAGTAGCACCGGTGCCATAACCTATCTCGACGAACTCTTTAAGCGTACTATTACCATCCAGGTCAAGGGCGGTTGCATTAACTGATTGCAGTGTTACAGGTATAGCTGTGTTCTCTTGAACAAACTGAATTGAGAATACTGCATAAGAGTCGCCTATAAAATTTCCTGACTGAACAGCAGGCTGAAATGCAGCTTTATAACCTGTACCATTACTGTTATCATCTATCTTATTCAGTTTGGCACCATTCACCAGGCTATCGATTTTTACAAGAGCATCAACATTAGTTGTTACACTGGCAAAACGGTAAACAGCTCCAACTTCAAGGTTCGTTCCTGAAATATGTTGAAAGCTCTCAAATTTTAATCCTTCGGATAAAACGGGAAGAGATTGGGCCTGGGTCAGTACACCTGAAGCTGTCACAGCAATTAGCAGCACAAACTTCACAAGGCTTTGCTTTAAGGGTACAATTGTTTTCATCGTTTTCAATTTAGGGTCAAGATTAAATTAGTACGGTTGCTGAACTCGTCCCTTAGTTGCAATGAAACCCGATATGTAAGATTTGAAACTTTCCGGGAGTAGTATCCCTTGATCAGAGTAGTTAGTTTCAGTGGTCGGATTTCGTTGTTTCCTTAGGATTCGTTCGATTCGAGCACAAACATAATACGCAGTTTTTTTACTTGCAAGTTTATCGGGGATTTTTTCGTAAAAAATACCGTATTTTATGTAGTATATTTACTATTGATGCTGGAGATCAGTGTTTTAAGAAAAAATTACCTGAAAAATATTCTAATTAATAGTAATGCTAGTACCCTTAGAAAGGCGAAAGAGTTTATTATTCACACTTTTTTTACAACCATTCAGCCGGTGAAAAACCATTAATGATAGTTCGTGTTTACAAACCTCAGTTCAGTGGAATAGTACGACTATATTACATAATAACATTCCCTCATGAGCACCCTTGCTGCTCATTTTAAGGATGATCCTTGTATTTATTCGCATGGTTCCATGTACATAATAATAAAAAGAATCACTTATAGTTTGTGTAGCATAAAGGTTTTAATAAAGTAACTGCATAAATTCTGAAACCGTTACAACATCAACCCGCCATTAACTCAGTACTAAATTTCCTACTCCTGTAAACTTAAAACTCTTTATTAACAATAATTCACTCTCACTGCCCTACCGTCACCCAATCCCGTTTCACAGGCAGAAAGAACAGCCAGTTTGCTATTTGGCGCATATTTCCTGCCTGATTCGAATATTCCTGTGCTTCAAAATATTTACCTGTAGTATTTCGATAGTAAATCAGTCTCCATTTAATTCCCTCTTTCCGGCCTCAACACCTCTTTACTTCAATTGTAAAGCAAATTAAGAAAGTACTTAAATTACAAAAAGTAGGCATTAGGTAATTCATCATGGTACCCCCATCAAAATAAAAATCTTTTACTTTGAGATATATACCCCAGGTCTTCTGGGGTACTTCTTTTATTGAGTTTTCAGAGGAATATTTTATTTTTATACCATAACTGTTGCTTGTCAATGAACAAAGGAAACTATTACTATGGATGAGTAGTTTCTGTCTAGAATAGGTTGGAGATTTACATATAATAATACACCGGCAACCTGCACACCCCAGGGTTGTAATTAAAACATCCTGTTTATGCCAAAAGCAATTCAGCCTGATTTTAGATCAATTTTTGAAGCTGCGCCTGGTCTTTACCTTATTCTTTTGCCTGATTTAACCATTATTGCAGTAAGCAATGCTTATCTGCAAGCCACTATGACCAAGCGAACAGACATCATCGGCCACCATCTATTTGAAATTTTCCCTGACAATCCTGCCGATAGCAGCGCAACAGGGGTTTCCAATCTTCGCTTTTCATTAAACTATGCACTGGAGCATAAAACTTCGCATACTATGGCCGTACAGAAATATGACATCCGCAAACCTGATGGAACATTTGAAGAACGATATTGGAGTCCTATCAATAAACCGGTGCTCAATTCAGGCAATGAAGTTGAATACATCATACACCGTGTGGAAGACATAACAGAGTTTATCCTTTTGAAAAAGCACCAGCAAGAAAAAGAAGGTAAAGTAGCTGTTCTAGAATTACAGATTGAAGAGATGGAGATTGAAACCTACAAGAGGGCACAGGAAATACAGCAAATAAATCAACAATTACTCAGCGAAATAGAATTAAGAAAAAAAGCAGAAGAGAATCTTATTGCAATAAACACTGTACTTGATTTTAAAGTATTTGAAAAAACCAGCGAAATACTAAAATCCAAAAATTCCTTAACCGAAACTTTTGAACGTATTACCGATGCTTTTGTGGCATTAGATAAAAATTGGTGTTACACGTATGTAAATGCCAAAGCAGAACAAATATTTAACAGACCGCCAGGTTACCTGATTGGTAAACATATCTGGACAGAATTTCCAGAGGGTATTGACCATTCATTTTATAAAGCCTATTTCAGGGCGATGGAAGAACAACAGTACATTCATGTCGAAGAGTATTATCCTCCATACGATCTTTGGTTTGAAAATCATATTTATCCCTCACCCGAAGGTTTATCAATCTTCTTTCGGGATATTACTGAAAAGAAAAAAGCTGAGGAAGCTCTGCGTCAAAACCATGCATTTACTGAAAGCATCATTAATGCCTCTCCGGATATTATCTACATTTATGACATTGAAGAAAGAAAAAATACTTATGCAAATGAAGGGTTACAAAAAAATCTTGGATACTCGGCTGTTGAGATAAAAGAAATGGGTGACCAGGTGATACCTGCATTGATGCATCCTGAAGATTTTGAATACTATCTTCAAACTACTTTTCCGAAGTATGCTGATCTTAAAGACAAAGAAATTGTTACCAGCGAGTTTCGCATGAAGGACAGAACAGGTGGTTGGCACTGGTTAGATGCGAAAGAATCCATTTTTTTAAGAAATTCTGATGGAACTCCGAAACAAATATTTGGGATAATAAGAGATATTACCGAACGTAAAAAAGTGCAGAATGAAATCATTAAAGAGAAAAATCTTTCAAATTCTATAATCGACAGTTTGCCTGGTGTTTTTTACCTCTATAACAAGAATGGTAAATTTTTAAGATGGAATAGAAATTTTGAAACAGTAACAAAGTACAGTGCTGATGAAATTAAAAAAATGCATCCACTTGACTTTTATGATGATGATGAAAAAAAACTGCTTTCCCAAAAAATATCTAATGTCTTTGAATCAGGTGAAGATAATGTTCAAGCCAATTTTCTGCTCAAAACAAAAGAAAAGATTCCCTATTATTTTACAGGCATGACCATTGATTATGAGGGAACACCCTGCCTGATGGGGGTGGGTATTGACTTTTCTGAACGGGCAAAAGCCTATGACAAAATCAAAGAAACCTCTTTACAATTACGTAAACTTACAGCACACCTGCAAACCATAAGAGAAGAAGAACGAAAACGAATTGGCAGAGAAATTCATGATGAGTTGGGGCAACAGCTTACCGCCATAAAGATGGATGTGGCATGGATTGATAAAAAAACTACTGATGAGCAAACCACAGTAAAAAATAAACTTAAAAATATTATTACGCTACTTGATGGAAGTAATGCATCAGTAAGAAAAATATTAAACGAGTTAAGACCTGGCATACTTGAAAATCATAGTTTGCTTGATGCTCTTGAATGGCTGGGCCATCAGTTTACAGAAAGCACAGGCATTCCTGTTGAGTTTAAGGTTTCACAGACAATCCTTAAATTGGATGAAGAAATTACCACCTGTATTTTCAGGGTTTACCAGGAGTCTCTTACTAATATTATGCGTTATTCAAAAGCCGGAAGAGTTCTAACTTCATTAAATGTTGGTAACAATTCTATTGTATTTATTGTAGAAGATAATGGAATCGGGTTTAATCCAGCATTTGCTCGTAAAAAAAAATCGTTTGGAATTTTAGGTATGAAAGAAAGGGCTCTTTCCCTAAATGGAGAATTTGAATTGGTTTCAACTCCCGGAAAAGGAACTAAAATTTGTTTGAAATTACCTTACACTTCTGAAACTGGAAATTAACTGCGAAAAGATATGAAACGAATTATTTTAGCTGATGATCATAGTTTTATCCGTTTGGGATTAATACAAATATTGAAGGACGAATATCCATCAGTTGAAATAAAAGAAGTAAGCGATGGTGAAAGCCTGATTAAAGAGGTGATGCTGCATGATTTTGACCTGGTTATATCTGACCTGGATATGCCCGGCCGCAGCGGATTAGAAGCCCTTGAACAGATTAAGCAGATCAAACCTTACCTACCTTTTTTAATCCTCAGCATTTATACTGAAGATTTATATGCCATAAGAGTATTAAAAGCAGGCGCATCAGGATATATGAATAAAAATGCTGCTCCTTATGAATTAATTACCGCCATAAAGCGAATACAATTAGGAAGAAAATATATTACCCCGGAAATAGCGGAAAAGTTATTGATACATACAGACTCTGATAAAAAACCACATGAACTGCTTACTAACCGTGAGTTTGAAATCTTCAAACTTCTGTCTTTAGGCAAAACTGTAACCCAAATCGCCGACTCTCTATCCCTGGCACTAACCACTGTAAGTACACACCGCAGCAGAATTATGGAAAAACTTAACCTTTCTACAAATTCTGAACTAACCCGGTATGCTATTGCTCATCATATTATTTCGGATATAGATTTGTAACCGTTCTCTAACTACCCCTTCTATTTAACCCAGTAGTAGTACTACTACCTCGTCCCATCCCTTTAGTTCTACTAAAGAAAGGATCCTGCTGCTATTTAATGCATCCTGCTATTACATGTTCTTTGTGCCAAATAAAATTGATATGAAAGTACTCCTTGTGGATAGTTCATTACTGGTTATACAGCGTTTGGAAGAAATGCTTTCAGAAATGAACAACGTTCGAACTATTCATAAAGCTTTATCATATGAAGAGGCAAAGAAGATGATGAATACTGACTCATTTTCACTGGTGGTACTTGATAGCGGATTAAGAACTGGAGCAATTAAACTTTTGAAAAAAATTAAAAAAAACACCTCACCTGCATACGTTATTGTTTTATCCAATCATTATGATGATTATATATTAAGAGAGTGTAAAACGCATGGTGCGGATTTTATTTTTGATAAATATCATGAATTTGGAAAAATATCCGGGGTAATAGATGAAATAGTGGCTAATCGCAGAAATACCAGATTTTAAAAAAAGCAATAAAGTGCACACTCAATCAAATAAAATAGTCAAGTGGTTCAACAGGAAGCGGAGTTTATCGTTTGTCCTCATTTTTGCATTAACAATGTTAGGCACAGCCATCTATTTTTTTTCAAAACAAAACAGCTGGCTGGAAGGAGAGTTCGCAAAGGAAATTCAAAGCACTGAACTTAATAACAAAGTAACAAAACTAAGCCTTCATATTAAAAATGCCGAATCCCAAGAACGGGGTTATGTCTTATCCGGAAATAGAAAATATTTAGAACCTTTTGATACACTTATTGATTCCATCATAGCCATAAATTCAACGATCCAACAACAGGAGAGCCGGAAAGAAGAGAGAGTGATTGATATGTTGCTTATTGAGCTTGATAGTTTAATTAAGCAAAAAATTGGGTCTATAAAACAGGCTAAGTCCGTTTATGAAACGGATGAGCACAAGGCACCATCTGCACTAAGTGCTTTAAATGAGGGACTACATCTATCCGATTCTATTACCAAAATCACTACCCTTATAAGTGATATGATAGAGCTACAGCTTAAAGACTCTCAAACAGACTTCTTAAAAGTAAAAAGAAAAAACAATAACCTTGCTTTTACGTATGTTTCTGGTTCGCTGTTTTTGATCACATTGATTTTCTTTCTGCTTATAAATGTTCTGATAAAAGCAAAAAAAATAAATAATGAACTACTTGCAAGGAAAGAAAATTACAGAGCTACATTAAATAGTCTTGGCGAAGGACTGATAGCCACCAACAAAGAAGGTCGTATTACTTACATGAACTCTTCGGCCGAACACCTGACCGGTTGGCGTTGGCAGGAAGCAAAAGGGCAATTGCTGGATCAGGTATATAATGTGGTAAATGAACAAACCGGTAAACCTATCGAGCATATAGTAAGCCGTATTCTGAAAGGCGGGAAAAGAACTGAATGGGAAAACAACACAGTTTTAAAATCAAAAAACAACGATTCATTTATTATCAGTAATTATGGTTCGGCTATTCTTGATGCAAATAACAACATTTCCGGAGCAGTATTGCTGTTTAACGATATTACCGAAAAATATAGAATTGAGAAGCAGTTAAAGGATACTGAAAAACAATACAAGAACCTTATTCAAAACCTGCCATCGGCAGTTTATACCTGTGATGCTACAGGGCATATTCAACTATACAATAAAGCGGCTGTTGAATTGTGGGGCCGTGAGCCGATTGCGGGCAAGGATTTATGGTGTGGTTCCTGGAAAATATATAACAAAGATGGCACTGATTTAACGCTTGATAATTGCCCGATGGCCATTACTTTAAAAAAGAGCATGCCTGTTTATGGAAAAGAAATTTTAATCCAACGACCCGATGAAAGCTACAGGCATGTTCTTCCGTACCCTTCCCCATTGTTTAATACTGAAGGTCAACTGACCGGGGCTATTAATATGCTTATCGATGTTACCGATAAGAAAGAACGGGAAATACTAATACAAAAGACAGAAGAAAAATACCGGAACCTGGTAGAGCAGGCCAGTGATGCCATCCTTATTTACTCTTTTGATGGAATCATCCATGATTTTAACAAAAGCTGTTATACAATGCTCGGCTACACAGCTCAGGAGTATGCAAAACTCCGGCTTACCGATATTATTGAAGGTGAAATTATTGTTAACCAGGATAACTATGCAGCAATACTTGCCGGAAACACCAAAACCATTTATAGAAAACTGCTACGAAAAGACGGGTCGGTTATTGAAGCAGAAGTAACAGTAAGGATCCTCACAGACGGAAAAGCCATTGCTATAGCCCGTGATGTTACCGAGCGCAAAAAAGCTGAGAAAGAATTACTTCAGAGTAATTTGCGGCTTGAACATGCAGAAAAACAGGCAAATATAGGAAGCTGGCAAAGAGATCTGGTTTCTAATAAAAGATATTGGTCAAAAAACATGTTTCGTTTGTTTGGTTTTGAACCAGCTGATCATCCCCCTACTTTAGAAGAATATCTTGAAGCTATTCATCCTGATGACCGTCAGAACATTAGTAAGCGGCTGGTGAAAATATCACAGGGATATGAATTACCCAATTATGAATTCCGGACAAATCCTGAACGTGGACCAATACGAAATCTCTACGCCACTTTTTACTACGAGAAAAACGATGCAGGAGTAATATCTAAATATTACGGCTGTATACTGGATGTTACGGAGATTAAAAAAGCAGAGAATGAAATCCGAGAGAAAGAATTATTTACCCGTAGTATTTTAACCTCTATTCGTTCACATATTGCAGTTATAGATGAAAATGGATTAATCCTTGAGGTAAATGATGCCTGGAATAATTTTTCTATACAGAATGATGAAATGATACTGGACAGAACTGGAAAAGGAAGAAACTATATAGAGGTATGCCAAAAAGCAGCAGATGGTGGCGATATAATTGCGGCCAAAGTACTTAGCGGATTTATCCAGGTATCCAAAAATGAAATTCCTTTTTTTGAAATTCTTTATCCCTGCCATAGTCCCGAGAAAGAACGGTGGTTTCAGTTGGCCATTACAAAATTTGTAGGCGATTCTGGTAAGGTCGTAATGAAGCACACAGATATCACCGATTTAAAAAAGGCATCCAAAGAAGCCGCAGATTATAAAAATGCGCTAAGCCAATCTTCTATCCTGGCCATTACTGATCAGAAAGGTATCATCAAAGATGTAAATGAGAACTTTTGCAACATTTCTCAATACAGCGCTGCAGAACTTATTGGTAATGATCACCGGATTATCAATTCCGGCTACCATTCAAAATCTTTCATGAAAAATTTATGGGCCACTATTGGTAGTGGAAAAATATGGAGGGGAGAAATATGCAACAAAGCAAAAGACGGCACTCTCTACTGGGTAGATAGCACTATTGTGCCTTTCCTGGATGAAAAAAAGAAACCCTTTCAATATATAATTATCAGGTGGGATATTTCAAAAAGAAAGTTTGCAGAAACCATGATGAAGAATGCAATAGATAGGTATAATATTCTTGCACATGCTACAAGTGATACAATCTGGGATTGGGATATCGCAAATGATAGAATGATATATAATGATGGCATTTCAGAAATGTTTGGTTATGGTATATCAGAAGTCGAAGATATTGTTGACTGGTGGAAAGACAAGCTGCACTCAGATGACTTTAAAAAAGTACAGGATTCACTGGTGGACGTTTTTGAAAATGGACTACAAAGGTTTCAGTTAACTTACCGGTTTCGATGCGCAGATGGATCTTACAAACATATATTTGACCGAGCCTTTGTGCTTTTTGATGAAAGTGGAAAGCCTAGCAGGATGATTGGCGCCATGCAGGATGTTACTCATCAGGTGGAAGAAGAATTAAGAATAGCTAAAGCAATTATAGATGCGCAGGAACAGGAACGTAATTACCTCGGGGCCGAATTGCACGATAACATCAACCAGATTCTGGCCGGAACACTACTGATACTCGGGATGGCTAAATCAAAAGAAGTCGATACTCCGAAGAAAGTCAGATTTATTGAATCTGCAATGGAGTATATAACTAATGTTATAAATGAAACAAGAAAGCTATCACATAATTTAGCCCCGGCCAGTTTTGAGGACACTTCATTAAAGGAGTTGTTTGAAGATCTGTTATTTAACTTAAACATAGATAACCGGTATACTATCCGGCTTCATTGTGATGAATTAAAGGAAGCTGTTATCCCGGAAAACATTCAAATAAACTTATACAGGATACTACAGGAACAAACAAAAAATATACTTAAATATGCTGAAGCTAGCAATATTGAAATAGACGTTAAATTTACGGGCAAGACTATTAGTCTGAGAATAGCTGACAATGGTAAAGGATTCAACCTGAAGACAATAAAAAAGGGAATCGGTCTGAGCAATATCAGGAAAAGGGCCGAATCATTATCCGGTAATTTCATGTTGAATTCAGCTCCGGGAAAAGGTTGTGAAATTATAGTGGAGATACCGCTGGAAAAATGCCTGCCAAAGCAGAAACTTACAGGTGGTTACCAATAAAATAAGGCTTGCCAGATAATAAAACTTTCCTGGTTTGAAACTAGCGGAGACGGATGAGCAGGATTTATTAGCAGATAAATTATATTTTATTTAACTACTTAACAAAAACAAAAGGCGGCTAAATAGCCACCTTGTAAAATAAAAATAATAAAAAGACTAAGCCTTATAGGAAGGAATCAACCCATTAGCCAATTCTACCATTTTCTTAATTCCCTCTTCCGGTAAATTTCCTTTTTTGAACTCGGCCAGCACATCAGGCAGCTTATTTTCCATTTCCATTAAGAAATGTTCTTCAAACTCCTTTACCCTTTTAACGGCCACATCTTTCAATAACCCGTTAGTACCCAGATAAATGATAGCTACCTGCTTCTCTACCGCAAAAGGAGAATATTGTGGCTGCTTCAGCACCTCCACGTTACGGGCCCCTTTGTCGATTACATTTTTGGTTGCCGCATCAAGATCACCACCAAATTTAGAAAAGGCTTCCAGCTCACGATATAATGCCTGGTCCAGTTTTAATGTACCGGCTACTTTCTTCATCGATTTGATCTGCGCATTACCACCCACACGGCTAACAGAAATACCAACGTTGATCGCCGGACGGATACCCGATAAGAACAGGTTTGTTTCCAGGAATATCTGTCCGTCTGTAATTGAAATTACGTTTGTTGGAATATAGGCTGATACGTCTCCGGCCTGCGTTTCAATAATTGGCAATGCTGTTAATGAACCACCCCCTTTGATCAGATGCCTGATGCTATCAGGAACATCGTTCATGTTCTTTGCCACATTATCATCGCTGATAACTTTAGCAGCTCTTTCCAGCAAACGGCTATGCAGGTAGAATACGTCACCCGGATAAGCTTCACGGCCGGGAGGACGGCGAAGTAACAAAGAAACTTCACGATAGGCCACAGCTTGTTTAGAGAGGTCATCATAAATGATCAGTGCAGGGCGACCTGTATCACGGAAAAATTCTCCTATAGCTGCACCCGCAAATGGCGCATAGAACTGCAATGGAGCAGGATCAGACGCAGAAGCCGCCACAATGATAGTGTAATCCATAGCACCATTGTCCTGTAATGTTTTCATCACACCGGCGATAGTAGATGCTTTTTGACCGATTGCAACATATATACAGTAAACAGGTTTACCTGCTTTGTAAAATTCTTTTTGATTGATAATAGTATCAACACAAATGGCCGTCTTACCAGTCTGGCGGTCACCAATAACCAATTCTCTTTGTCCACGACCAATCGGGATCATCGCATCGATCGCTTTGATACCAGTTTGCAAAGGCTCTTTTACCGGTTCACGGAAGATAACACCAGGAGCTTTTCTTTCCAGCGGCATCTCATATAAATCACCAGTAAGCGGACCTTTACCATCAATAGGATGACCCAGGGTATTTACCACACGGCCTACCATTCCTTCGCCTACTTTAATAGAAGCTATCTGGCCGGTACGTTTTACTTTGGCTCCTTCCTGGATACCACCCGTTTCTCCCATTAATACCACACCCACATTATCTTCTTCCAGGTTTAATGCAATGGCACGAACACCATTTTCAAATTCCACCAGTTCACCATAGCGGACATTACCCAATCCATATACACGGGCAATACCATCACCGATTTGTAAAACTGTTCCAACTTCTTCCAGGTCGGCACTGGCGTTAAAGTTGCTCAACTGCTGACGCAGTATAGCACTTATTTCATCTGGTTTAATCTCTGGCATATATCTCTTTTTATCTTTTATAAATTATCTGATCCTGTAAATAAAATCGTTATTCTCAAATTGCTTGGCGATAGCTTTCAGGTCGTAAGCAACGCTTGCATCTACCAGTTTATCATCAATCTGTAACACAAAGCCGCCAATCAGGTTCTCATCTATTTTTTCTTCCAGTTCAACATGCTGAAAACCGGCTGATTTTTTTACCTGCTCGACAATGGCATTTCTCATTAAATCACTTACAGCAGTTGCTGTTGTCAGCTTTATTATTTTTATATTCTTGTGCTCTTTATAAGCTGCTATAAAAGCAGTAATAATTTCGGGCAAAAAGCTTTCACGGTTTTTTATAATGAGCAACCGGTTAAAGCCAGCCGTTATTTCGCTTATTTTTCCTGTGGTAACAGCTTCAACAATTTTTCTTTTTATATCCTTCTTAATAACAGGACTGCGTAACAGATTCACAAAATCACGGTTGCTCTTGCAAACCGCCTGCAACCATTGCATGTCTGCAAATACATTTTCTAATTGACCCCTCTCTAACGAAAGATCGATCAATGATTTGGCGTATCTGTAGGCTAAACGTGGATTCGGCATTCTATAGCTTTTAGCTTTGACCTTTTCTTTTTACTGTATCCGTTATCGCTAACGGCTAACAGCTTAATTTAATTTTACTTCACCAACAAGCCCTTTAATATGAGCTTCCTGGGCCTCTTTATTTCCCAGCTCTTTTCTCAATACTTTTTCACTTACTTCAATCACAAGTTTACCAACCTGGTTTTTTACTTCTGTCAATGCAGCCATTTTTTGTGCATTAATAGCAGCCTGCGCTTCTGTAACGATCTTGTTGGCTTCTGCTTTAGCCTGCTCCTTTGCTTCATTGATGATCTTATCCTTTGTCTCCCTGGCTTCTTTCAACAGTTGAGCTCTTTCTTCACGGGCCTTAGCCAGTAATGCTTCATTCTCACTTTTCATCAACGCCATTTCTTCTTTCACCTTTTGAGCAGTCGCCAGTGAATCAGTAATACTGTTTTCACGATCACGCAGACCTTTGATAATGGCAGGCCATGCCAGCTTTTTTAAAATAAAGAATACGATCAAAAAGGCCAGCAAGGTCCAAATAAGTAAACCAAATTCGGGAGTAAGAAGTTTCATTGTCTATTTCAGTTTCTTGTTTCAGGTTTAAATACTGCATCCTCCGCCCTGTGCATTGGATGCAGTAAATTTTTGTGGCAACGATATTATAATACCATTGCAAGGAAGCCTACGATGATCGCAAACAATGCAGCACCTTCAACCAGGGCCGCTGTAAGGATCATGTTTCCACGGATGTCATTAGATGCTTCCGGCTGACGGGCTATCGCTTCTACAGCGCCTTTACCAATCTGACCGATACCGATACCAGCACCGATAGCAGCCAAGCCTGCACCAATTGCACCACCTGCATTCGCTGTGGCTTCCAACAGAATTACGTTCAGTAAATCCATGTTTGTTGTTATTATTGATAGTTAAAAAATACTTTTTAGTGATGTGCCGCATGGGCCTCATCATGATGCTCGCCTTCTAATGCCTGGCCAATAAATACTGCTGTCAGCATCGTAAAGATGAAGGCCTGTAAGAAAGCCACCAGCACTTCGATCAGGTATATAAAAACTGTAAAGCCAATTGACAGCGGAGAAGCTCCCCAGCCGGCAATCGGGTTTAATTGTCCGAAAATGAATATCAGTGAAATCAAACAAATAATAATAATATGCCCTGCCACCATGTTGGCAAAAAGACGAATGATCAATGCAAATGGCTTAATGAACACACTCAGAAATTCCACGGGCACCAGGATAAACTTAACGCCCAGCGGCACTCCGGGAGGATTGAAAATATGTCCCCAATAATGCTTATTCGAACTGAAAAGTATCACTACAAAAGAAATCAAACCCAGCACTACCGTAAAGGCAATATTACCTGTTACGTTCGCAGAACCAGGAATTAAACCAAATATGTTATTGATAAGAATAAAAAAGAAAACGGTGAGCAGGTAAGGTAAATATTTTTCATACTTATGACCAAGATTGGGCTTGGCTACCTCATCTCTTACAAAAGTGATAACAGGCTCCAGTAAACTTTGTGAACCTTTCGGCGCTGAAGTAACACCCACTCCGCTTTTGTATCGCCCCGCAATCCTGAGCATTATCCATACAAAGATGATCAGAGCCAGCAGCATCTGCACCACATTACGGGTCATTGACAGATCGTATACCTTAACAGAAGCATCAAATTTGCCATTGGCATCTACCGGTACAATATCACCAGCCGCATACTTCTTGGCATCCAATCCCATTTCCTGGATTGAGTGCTCGGTCAGCATGGCGTAACCATTATGATTATGATGTCCATGCTCAAATTTGGATGACATGAAACTGGTAAGGCCTCTTTCCGGTGAATATAGTATTATAGGAAGCGGAATGGAAACGGGTTTGCCATTGATATCCATGAAATGGAACTCATGGCCATTTAAAACGTGGCCAAAAATCACTTCAGCGGCATTAAATCCTTCCTTTTTTTTATCGTGGGTAGCCTCTTTATGTTGAGTTTGCTTGTGGGTAGTATCAGCTTCATGATCCTGAGCCATAACCGGCAAGGAAAATAATATTAAAAATACGCTGAAAACCGCTACAGTAAAGGATTTGAAACGCTGAATGGACATACCTGTTCCGAAATTTGGCGCAAAGATAAGGGGGTGTGGCCAAAAATGAACCCTGATTCCAAGGAATTTAAAGAAATGAAGGAAAATGAATTTTCATGAAATAACCTGGTAGCAAGTACATGGAATAGGTACTGATAATCAAATAAGTAAGCTGATAAATATCATTAGGAATAGTTGTTCTCAAACTGCATTTCATGCAGCCTGGCATAATAACCCCCTTTCTCAAGCAATTCTTCGTGAGAGCCTGCTTCTTTTACCTCTCCTTTGTCCAGGACTATTATCTTATTAGCCTTCCGGATGGTGGAAAGTCTATGGGCTATTACAATAGATGTCCTTCCTTTAATTAAAGTGTCGATAGCATGTTGAATAAGCTGTTCACTTTCTGTATCCACTGATGAAGTGGCTTCATCAAGAATAAGAACAGATGGATTGTACAGCATGGCACGGATAAATGACAACAACTGACGCTGCCCAAGTGATAAGGTGGCTCCTCTTTCCATCACATTGTAATCATACCCCCCTGGCAGCCGCATTATAAAATCATGCAATTCAATCAGCCTGGCTGCTTCAATCACTTTTTCTTTAGATATTTCCGGGTTTCTTAATGTTATATTGTCAATAACAGAACCTGAGAACAGGAACACATCCTGTAGTACCACTCCAATATTTTTCCGCAAAGTTTCCAGTTCGAATTGTTCAATATTCACATCATCCAGCTTAATGCTTCCGCTTTTTATATGATATAACCGGTTCAGCAAACTGATAATCGTTGTTTTTCCACTCCCGGTGTGGCCCACTATTGCAATCGTTTCTCCCGGATTAACACTGAAAGAAACATTTTTCAGCACGGGAACACCGGGATTATATTCAAAAACAACGTTTTCAAAATCAATCTTACCTTTTACAATAGCCGGGCCATAAGCATTGGCTGGATCGGGAGCTGTGAAATCTTCATTGTCTAACACCTTAAAAACTCTTTCACTGGCAATAATGCCCATCTGCAGTACATTGAATTTATCGGCAATTACCCGTAGCGGACGGAATAATAAATTGAGACAAAGTATAAAGGAAATAACAGTACCCTGCTGGCTTTGATGCAGGTTCAATGCCTCTTTGGATGTCCACCAGACCACTAACCCGATTGATAAAGCCAGCACTATCTCTACGAGTGGAAAAAAAACAGAGTAAGCAAAAATGGCTTTTATATTGGCATTCCGGTGTTCCTTATTTATTTTTTTGAATTTCTCAAATTCCCTTCCTTCCGCTGCAAAGGCCTGCACCACCGACATACCGGTAAGATGCTCCTGCACAAATGCATTTAGGGCAGCCACTGCATTTCTAACTTTATGAAAAGAACGGTTGATACTTTCCTTAAAGTAATAAGTACCTATGATCATTATGGGAAATGGTATCAGCGCTATTAAGGTTAACTGCCAGTCCGTCCAGAACATAAAGACCAATACACATAGAATAGAAAGCAGGTCAGCAATAATCGGAACAAGACCATCAGAAAAAATATCGTTGATGGATTCAATATCATTGATGGTCCTGGTAGTAAGAGTGCCAATGGGAGTCCTGTCAAACTGAGACAGGTTAAGATTCATTATCTTTTTATAAGTAGCCACTCTCATATCTTTTACTACAGACTGCCCTAATTCAGCTGTAGTAAAAGAAAAGAAGAACCGCATAATTGTTTCTACCAGGATAAGCCCGATCTGTATCAACGTAATATTGATCAGCATCCGGGCCATTTCATTAGTAATATATTCATTGACTGTGAACTGTATCAACATTGGTCTTACCGGCGTGATAACGGCAAGGATGATGGCAAGAACAACAGATAAATAAAATTTTTTCTTGTATGGCGATGCATAGCCAAATACCCTTCTCAGTAAAGCAAAATCAAAAAAAGCTTTCTTTGGTGTTGACAAAATAAAAGATTGAAGAAGGAGCAAATTTAGACAGAAGCTAACAGAAGCAATTACCGTTTATTGATTTTCCCCTGTATTCCCCATTGCTTTTGTATAGGCCTTGATAAACAAAGCGCCAAGATTTTTATGCGGAGGCACATAATCCTCGAATATCTTATCGGTAACCATTTTGCCCAATTCCTTCCAGAAAGGGATCCATTCTATATTTGATCCGGTTCTAAGTTTTTCCATAATCAATTTCAGGAAAGGGTTATTTACCGGGGCATCTGCTATTTGCTTGGTTCCGATAATATGAGCATCAGGTGCTTTTTCCAGTATATCGTGGATCATTCTGTATCCGCCACAGGAACCCATAAAAACAATTTTTGAAGCAGTTGACATTTGCTCGATGGTATAAGGAGCATTGTAGCTATGTCCCCTGTTGATCGTTACCGATGGTACTATGTTATTTTTTTCAAGATACTGACACAACGCCTCCTGCGCTTTTGCATCTTCGCCGGTTTCTTCCGGTAAAGGACGATTCATATACAATGAAACAGGTCTGCCCTTTGCAGCGGTAATGGTTACCCACTGCTTATTGCTTCCATCTATTTTCCAGTTGGGGTTATTGAACATGCTGATCAATCCGGGGAAAACGCCTATTCCATCCTTATCGCCATATATAAATAACTGTACTGCTACCCTGCCACTGTCGTTGGCCAATGCAGTAAATGGTACTTCATACACCGGGGGAATGCCCAGTTCTTTTGTCAAATCAATATTCCTGGTGGTATCAGCCGACAGGAATAGCTTACCAAGAATATTGTAAATAGCTATCCCTTTTTTATTGCCAGCAACAAGGTTGCGCTGGTAATTATCTTGTATATTAGTCAGCATCTCGCTGGCAACAGGTAATAATGTTTCAGCAATGCTTGCATAAGAGTCTGCCACATCCACTCCATCTTCCAGGCCATCTGACTTTTCAAGATTTTTCACAAAAGCCCTCATTAAGGTGTTGGCCGGGTCTTCATCACCGGGTTGATCACTTTTTGGGAATGAAGCAAGAAAATTATCCAGTGTATTAAAACCGGCAGTCATTTTGATAAACTTCCGGTACTTATCAAAATTCAGCAGCATCAGGAGGGAATCACCCCGGTTATTGATCTTCTTCATCATCAGGGGATAAACTCCTTTTACAAAACTGGAGGTATAAATAGAACCGTCTGATGATACGGCGAGATAATATAATTCCTGTGCATTCAGGGGCTGAATACTTCTAAAACGGATATCCGGATTTCGCTCATTATGCAGGCCGTTAATAATATTTACAAAATCAGCCTTTGCCTTATCCTCCAGGCGCCTGGTCAGCGATTTGAATTCAAAGGCAGTGTCTTTATTGATAGCTCTTGCCACATAATCCATCTGTGTTCTGACCAGCAACTGGTAATACAATAATGAATCATCTTTTGCATCATCAATCTCCCGAAGAGTGATCTTTCCATTGACAATATTATCAAGGAATGGAAAGTATTGCTGACCACTTTTACTACGGGCCATGGTAGCGATAGTTTTGATAAACACATCATCAGTGATGTTCCGGATAATGGCGCCTAATTTATTACCGGCTGCAGCATAGTCATAGAACTGCCGTGCATACTTCCTTTTATCCAATGTCCTTACCAGGCTGTCTGCGAAGGGTACATCAGGATTTTGTTGTAAAATGGGAAAGATCCGGTCGGGATGAAGTAAGCAGAGCTTTAGCACCTGCCTGTCTTTGGCGGGCTGGTAACCGCGGTTTTTTTCAAAAATACCAGCATTAATAATATTGGTACCCGCATCGTAAGGTAAAGCATTGACTATATTTTCTATTGATTCGCCTTTTCTTTCGGCCTGCATACAGGCTTCATAAGTAGTAATGATCATTGACAGATTCAAAGGATTGATCTTCCTGTCTCCCACCCCTTTCCAGTTTTGCCTGAAGTACCGAAGAAGTTTCTCCAGTTCTGAGAGGTAGAACACTTTCAGGCGGTGATCGAGAACCGGATCAGTTTCAATATTATATTGCAGCCAGTCCGTTTTTTTCACCAATGACCGGGTAAGCATCAGGTTGATCTCTTCCTTATCGCTGGGTGTGAAGAGTTTATCTTCTTTACCATCAGCTGATAAAATGGTCTTTTGTTCAGCGTCTATAGCGTCATGATTGATTTGCCTGCGAAATTCTGGTTTATAACTGGCTGGTATCGCCAATGTGTCAAAGGCATTCAGGCTCTGCCCTCCGGCGGTCAGCATGCAGAGAACAAAAGAAGCGCTAATAAGGTATCTGGTTACTGCTATCATAAGGATCGAAGCGTAAAGTTACTAAGCCCTGCTCAAAATCGCTACGCTGTTTTATTGCTGATACAGACGGTTTTATAAACCATAACGCTGTATGGATTCAGTTAAAATTGAACCTTTGAAATTATCCATTCTTCCTTACCGGTATTAAGTTATCATTAAGTCTGTGTAAACGGCCAAGGCTAAATTTCCCTGCACCGCATTTTCCCTTTAGGTTTGCGCAAACTTTTTCCACCATGGAAACCAAAGCCCGGAAAGTATTGATAGCAGACGACGAACCGGACATTCTTGAAATCCTGAAATATAATCTTTCAAATGAAGGTTACGAAGTCATTACTGCCAAAGACGGTGATGAAGCACTGGAAAAAGCCCGGCGCACCCAACCTGATCTGGTTGTGCTTGATGTAATGATGCCTAAAAAAACTGGGGTGGAAGTATGCCAGTTGCTCAGGGCTCAGCCGGCTTTTAAAGAAACACTGATTATTTTCCTGACTGCCGTGAACGATGAAGGCACACAAATAAAAGGGCTGGAAACAGGAGCTGATGATTATGTAAGCAAACCAATAAGTCCAAAAGTTTTTCTCAGCCGGGTGAATGCACTGTTCCGCCGCCTGAATAAAACAGAAGCCCGGATACTGACCATTGAAAACATGACCATTGATCCGGAACGATTTATTGTGAAAGTGGGGGAAAATGAAATTGTATTGGCAAAAAAGGAATTTGAGTTACTCTATTTGCTCGCAGTAAAGCCAGGCCGTGTATTCCTGCGCAATGAAATACTGAACCAGGTATGGGGTAATGATGTGATTGTTGGCGATCGTACCATCGATGTTCATATCCGCAAGATCCGCCAGAAGTTAGGGGTTGACTGTATCACAACGGTAAAAGGAGTGGGCTATAAATTCGAACTCTAAACTCGCTGTCTTAAGCATTAAGCTTTTTACTTTAAGCCTTTTACGTTTTGCCTTCTGCATTCAGCCTTATCCCTTGTACCTTCGTATCATGTTTTCCACTAAAAACATTTCCCCCCGTCAACTGGCTGCTTTTACAGCATTGATACTGGCCATACCGGTCAGCCTGTTGATCTGGTATCTGACACAAAAATGGTGGGTGGGTCTTATCTGCTTTGCCATCATTTTTGCAGGCAGTTATCTCCTGGTATCTTTTATGATGGAAAGGTTTATATACAGGAAGATAAAACTCATTTACAAATTCATTTACAAAACCAAAGCCACAAAAAGAGAAGAAACATATTATAAATATGTGCTGCCTCAAAAAAGCATAGATGAAGTAAGGGAAGATGTGGAGGCCTGGGCGACTAAAAATGAAGAGGAACTGGAGCTGCTCCGACGTAATGAACAATTCCGTAAAGAATTTTTACAAAATCTTTCCCATGAATTTAAAACACCGGTATTTGCTATACAAGGGTATGTAGATACACTGCTTTCCGGTGCCATGACTAATCCTGAAGTGAATAAAAAATTCCTGGAGAAAACAGCTAAAAATGTAGACCGCCTTACTCACCTGCTCAATGACCTTGACGAGATTTCCAAACTGGAAAGAGGTGAACTGGTACTTTACAAACAAAACTTCGTTATTCAGGACCTGGTGAAGGATGTATTTGAAAGCCTTTCAGTAAAAGCAGAAGAACTGAATATTTATTGCAGTATCAAAAAAGGATGTGAATCTCCATTGACAGTTTTTGCTGATAAAGAAAAAGTAAGGCAGGTATTTACCAACCTGGTGGAAAATTCCATCAAATACGGTAAACAAAACGGCAGCATTACCGCCAGCATGTATAAAACAGATGGCAAACATATATTAGTAGAGATAAGTGATGATGGCATTGGCATCAGCGAAAAACATTTACCCCGCATTTTTGAACGCTTCTACCGTACAGAAGAAGGCCGGAGTATAGATGTTACCGGTAGTGGGCTGGGGCTCGCCATTTGTAAACACATTATTGAAGCACACGGACAAACCATCCATGTACGCAGCCGGGAAGATGTGGGTACTACGATTGGATTTACACTGGATGCTAAGAGAGATTAAGAACAGCTTTTGTACTTGCTTCATCCATTTTACGATTCACATTACCGGGTTTTTATTTCGTCATAAACCTGGTAGCAATAGCCAATGGCCTGAAAGTATATCTTTTCTTTACATGATGACCTCCGCTTCGTATCAGTATATCCCGGAGTGTTTCCATAGTTCGGATAATATGGGTGCCTTTATTGATCATTACACAATC
>CAZTKV010000012.1:0-12691 GCA_964614285.1 uncultured Chitinophaga sp.
GTTATCCGCCCGATGATGAAGGCCAAATCCGGTTCTATCATCAATATGAGTTCTATTATTGGCGAAATTGGTAATGCAGGACAGAGCAGCTATGCAGCCAGCAAAGCTGGTATTATCGGCTTTACTAAATCAGTAGCAAAAGAACTCGGCAGCAGGAATATCCGATGCAATGCTATTGCTCCCGGTTTTGTGGAAACAGATATGACCAGTTATTTAAAAGAAGGAGAAGCTGCTGACAAATATAAAGCCGGGATACCACTGGGAAAATTTGCCACAGCTGAAGATATTGCGAATGCAACATTGTTTTTAGCTTCTGATATGTCATCTTATATTACCGGGCAAACACTGAGTGTTTGCGGGGGATTAAACATATGATGTAATTTGAAAATAGAAATCATAAAAGGGGATATTACCAAAGCTGCTGTTGATGCGATTGTGAATGCTGCAAATAGTTCACTTTTAGGTGGAGGGGGTGTGGATGGAGCTATTCACAGGGCTGGGGGACCTGCTATTTTAGAAGACTGCAGAAAAATTATCGCAAAACAGGGAGGATGTAAAACAGGAGAAGCTGTTATTACAATTGCTGGTAAGCTTCCCTCAAAATATGTGATTCATACTGTAGGCCCGGTTTGGAACGGAGGCCAGAATGATGAAAATAAAAAACTTGCTTCCTGTTATTTTAATTCGCTTTCAGTAGCTGTAGAGCATGGTTGTAAGTCAATAGCTTTTCCCAATATAAGTACCGGGATATATGGTTTCCCTAAAGAAAAAGCTGCAGTTATTGCACTCGAAACAATAATAACTTTTTTGAACAGTAATAGTTTTATCCGGAAAGTTTTACTTATCTGTTTTGATGAAGAAAATTATTCTCTTGCAAAAAGAGAGCTTGAAAGACTCAACCCTGTAATTTGATATTTCTCTTTTTGATGTAAGAATGCCACAAAATCATAGCTGCAATGGTCCGGTACGGCCGCCAGGGTGCTGCTATTTCCAGCATTTCTTCTTTTGATATATGAGGATGCAATTGTTTTACCTCTTTCAAACTATTAACCAAAGCAATATCGCCTAAAGGAAAAAGATCGGTTCGTTGGAGGGCATGCATCAGGTATACATCCACTGTCCAGTGGCCGATGCCTTTTAGTTTTATCAGTTCATTTCTTACTTCTTCATCAGGCAGCGAGGAAAGTTTCTTCAGGTTAATCTTCTTTGATTGTACTGCTTCAGCCAGTCCCCTTGCATAGCCTGTCTTTTGCCGTGTAAAATAACAAGACCTCATTTCTTCGTCTGTAAGTTGAAGCAATTTGGCAGGAGTTACATACCCGATCTTTTCTTTCAGCTTCTTAAAAGCAGCATAGGCAGAAGCCAGTGAAACCTGTTGCTCAAGAATAGTAAGAATTAATGTTTGGAAAGTAGCTGGCCTTGTCCACATGGGCGGGTAGCCATACTGTTTTATTATTCCCTTAAGCTCCCTGTCTTTCCGGGATAGCTTATCACAAATGGGATGAAAATTGGAGGAATCGAATTGCTGCACTATTTCTTCTTGAAAGTTTCAATGGCATTTTTGGTAAACTCACTCAGTACTAATTTTCCGCTGATAGCGGCTCTTTCAATTAACAATTTATCCCAATGTTCTGTTCCCTTCCAGAATACTTTTTTCATTTCGGCCATTGCTTCCGGGCTTGAATTGACAAGCAGATAGCCAAGCCTGTTTATAGCCTCATCCATTTCTTCTGTTGTAGAGTACTGTTCAGCAAATAATCCCTTGTTTCTTGCCCATTCGGCACTGCGCCAGCGGGTGGCATCAATGGCCAGTTGTGAAAATGCAGAAGTGCCGATCTTCCTCTCTACCGCAGGGCCTACAACAAACGGCCCGATGCCAACAGCCAATTCACTCAATTTTACTTCTGCTGCTTCTGTGGCTATCGCATAATCAACAGCAGCAGCTAAACCAACACCTCCGCCCACACATTTACCATGAATACGACCGATGATCAGTTTAGGGCAAATCCGTATCGCATTTATTACATGGGCAAAACCACTGAAAAATTGCAACCCTTCTTCTTTATTCTTTATAGCTGCCAGTTCATCAAATGAAGCGCCGGCACAAAATGCCTTTTCTCCTGCGCTGCGAATTATGATGAGCTTAGTGTCAGTATCATTACCGGCAGCATGAACCGACTGTGCCAGTTCCTCTAAAATTTTGCCTGGTAAAGAATTACTTTGCGGATGAAAGAATTCAATTATTGTAATGCCTTTATGAAATTCACTTTTAACATATGCGGTTGTCATAATTCTACATTTAATCTGTTATTGTAACTTTTTCGCTACCATCGTCAGAATTGTCGCTACTCCTGTTATTTCATTTGTTTCATCTAAAAATTCTACCAGCCATTTCACAATACCTTTATCAATATCATCACCTCTTTTAAAATCTTCGGGTTTTTCGATCACCCGTTTATCATTTGGTAGTTTTTCTTTACAGGTAAAGCGGATATATACTTCTGCACCGGGGTAAACAGGCTTGGTAAAGCGTAATTCATCTATGCCATAATTTAACAGAACCGGGTTCTTTTCATAACTATCCACAAACAACCCGGCAGCAATACTCATGATAAAATAACCATGTGCTACCTGCTGTTCAAACATAGTTCCGGTAAAATCAGTTGTTTTAATATGCGCATAAAAATGATCTCCGCTCAGATCTGCAAAACGATCAATGTCCTTTGAAGTGATCACTCTTTTATCTGTAATGATCTGGTCGCCTATCTGCAGTTCTTCAAAATATTTTTTGAAAGGATGTTTACCGGGTTCTTTACCCTTTGCATTAGGTTGATATACATTGGTGATGGCGGTAATGGTGGTTGGGGATCCCTGTAAAGCGGTGCGTTGCAGGTAATGTTTTACACCACGAAGACCACCCATTTCTTCGCCGCCACCAGCACGACCGGGACCACCATGTACTAATAACGGCAATGGTGATCCATGACCTGTACTTTCCCTGGCACATTCATCATTCAATACGAGTATCCTGCCATGATGTGTGGCTGCCCCTACCACATACTGCCTTGCTTCTTTGTAATCGGCAGTAACAATAGTACTTACCAGGCTGCCTTTGCCCAGTTTACTCAATGCAATTGCATCCTCCATGTTTTTGTATGGCATGATAGTACTAACCGGGCCGAAAGCTTCCACTTCATGTGAAGGATTTGTTGTATAGCCTGTCACTGAAGCCCATGGCAAAGCATTCATCAGCAATACAGGAGATATAAATGCCCCTTTTTTTGGATCAGCATCTATCACTTCCACACTGTCTAATGAGCCATAAACAATTTGGGAAGAGGCCAGTAGCTTTTGTACTTGTTCTTTTACTTCAGTACGTTGTTTTTGCCCCGCCAGGCTCCCCATCCTTACTGCTGAATTTAACGGGTTGCCAATAGTGGTTTGTGATAAGGAAGTGGAAATAGCTTTCCATATATCTTCCATTTTGTTTTCAGGAACAAATATTCTGCGGATACCGGTACAACGTTGGCCGGCTTTCAATGTCATTTCTTTTCTTATCTCTTTAATAAAAATATCCCACTCCGGTTTATCAGGAGTTACGTCTTCTCCGAGAACAATACAGTTAAGACTATCTGCCTCCATGTTGAATGGCACATTATTATCCAGTATAGCCGGAGTTTTTTTCAACATCAAACCGGTAGAAGCACTTCCGGTGAATGTTATCACATCCTGTGAAGTAACATGATCCAGCAGATCTCCTGTACTCCCACAGATCAATTGTAGGGCTCCCTCCGGTAAAATTCCGGAAGTAATGATCTCTTTTACCACCGCTTCTGCTAAATAGGAAGTGACAGTGGCAGGCTTTACAATCGCAGGAACCCCTGCCAGCAGGTTTACCGCAATTTTTTCCAGCATACCCCATACAGGAAAATTAAAGGCATTGATATGCAACGCCACGCCTTCTTTCGGAACAAGAATATGTGTTCCCATAAAAGTATTATTCTTACTAAGGTTGTGACTTTCACCGTCAATACAGAAAGTTTCATCAGGAAACTTTCGGCGTAACGATGCATTGGCAAAAAGATTTCCGATACCGCCTTCAATATCCACCCAGCTATCAGCTTTGGTGGCACCTGTCTGGTAGCTGATGGTATAGAATTTTTCAAGATGATTCCGAAGATGCAGTGCCAGTGCTTTAAGCATATTTCCCCGTTGGTGAAAGGTCATTTTTCGAAGGGCCGGGTTGCCGACCGTTCTGCCGTACTCAATAATACTTTTAAAATCCAGGCCTTTGGTGCTGGCAGCAGCTACAGCTTCACCTGTCACTGCATTATACAATAGCTGACCATCGCCATCACCTGTTATCCATTTGCCGGTAATATAGTTCTCCAGTTTGAGCATAAAGCAATCATTATTACAATAGCGAAATTACCTGAAATGTGAAAACGGGTAAAGAATGATTTTTATCATAGATACTGAAATACACTGCTTTTACCTTTGCGGTCTAAAAAATCAGCATATGAAAAAAATGGTATTGTTTGTATCTGTCTTAACTACATTATTCTTTGCTAAGCCGGCTCAGGCTCAGGAAAAGGCAAAATGGAATGAAAAAGAGGCTTTTCATGAACTCATGAGCAAGACTTTTCACCCGGCTGAAGAAGGAAAGCTGGAACCCATAAAAAGTCGTAGCGCTGAAATGGTGGAAAAAGCTATAGCCTGGAAAAATTCAACTGCACCGGCCGGATATGATAAAACGGCGATTCAAAAAAGTCTTGGAAAACTGGTTAAGGGCGCCAAAAAACTGGACAAATTAGTAAAGAAAAATGCTTCTGATAGTGATATAAAAGGGCAATTAACGGAACTTCACACCCTGTTCCACGAGATAACTGAAAAATGTGAACATTAAAAAATTAACGATCATGATAAAAGGGATTATTCTTCCTGTAATGGTATTGGCATCGATGATTGCCTGTAATAATGAAAAATCACATGAGGGCCATGGGCCTAAAAAGGAAGCTCCTAAGAATGCAGCGGACAGTCTTTACAATGATGTGATGGCAGGGCATGATGAAGTAATGCCGAAAATGGGGAAAATAAGAGGCGCTCAAAAAGAAGCACAACAAATGCTCGACTCTGTAGCCAAACTGCCGGTAAAAGCGCAGGCTGCAGCGGCTGAATTGAAGTCAAAACTTGAATCACTGATCAATGACCTGAACTATGCAGATTTTGCTATGGATAAATGGATGGTTGAGTTTAATATGGATTCTGCAAAAGATAATTTAGAACAGCGGGTGAAATACCTGACAGAAGAAAAGCTGAAAGTAACCAAAGTAAAAGAAGCCATCCTGGGTGGATTAGCAAGAGCTGATTCATTGTTGAAAAAAAAGTAGTTAAACAGTAACTGGTTCAACCCCAAACTGCCGCAGGTGATGCAATGCATGTTTGTAGAGTAACTGTACATTCTGTTCGAAATTCAGGTCGCCAAAAAAGGGATTACGTATGATCATTGCAGGATTCTTTTCATAGGCTTCAAAAAAATAGATCAACTCCTGTTGCAGGGCGCCGATGGCGCCCTGCACTGTTTTATATCGAAGTGGGGCGGGCTCTTCACCCATTAGTGGGTTTTTAGTGTTTTCTCTAAATGGTTTTTCGCTCATCATAAACTCTCTCATTCTGTCAAGTTGTTCCGGGGGAGTAATGATGGTCTCTATTTTTAGCCGGCCATTTGCATTTCTGACTGCATCACCACCATAATGTTCTATCATTTGCTGTACACTCATCTTGCCCCAGCGGGGAGGAGTGGCCGGGTCAAGCCGCTGTAAAAGGGTAATTAATTTGGTTCGGAGGAAATTCTCTTTTTCTAAACTCATCAGTTGTGCTTTGAATCAACCAATTTACAAAGTTTTAAACACATCACTATACTATATGGCGCCATAGTTTTTCTTAAATTGCATCAATGGCCAGCAAGCTCCGACTTTTCACCAAGCGGGTTTTTATCTATTCCAATGTTGTGGTGGTATTCTTTTTTTTGCTTTCCTGCCTGGTACCTTTACTGAATCCTCAAAAATGGTGGTTTATTTCTTTTCTTGGCCTGGCATTCCCTTTTTTATTGCTGCTGGTACTATTTTTTTTATTCGGCTGGCTCATGATCTTAAAACCAAAACAGGCGCTGATCTCATTTGTGGCCCTGCTCCTGGGTATCAAAAGTATATTGGTTTTTTTAGCTTTTCATACGCCAAAAACATTTAATTACAACAGGGAACCCGGATCGATACGGGTGGTAAGCTGGAATGTAGCCAGGTTTATTGAATTAAAACGTAATACCAATAAGGGAAGTACCATGAGGCTTAAAATGCTTGATCTTTTAAAGCAACAGGATGCAGATGTGCTTTGCTTGCAGGAATTCCATACTTCTACCAACCCGGCGTATTACAATAATATAGAAACTGTTCAGCAGGAGCTGGGATATCCTTACTATTATTTTTCTTTTGATGAAGATGGAGATAATCATTATTACAGCTCTATTATCTTTTCCCGTTTTCCAATAATTGACAGCGGCCGAATCCGGTATCCCCGACCCACCCTGCCGGATGTGTTGCTGCATGCAGATATAAAAGTCAACGGGGATACCATACGTTTCTATACCACCCATCTGCAATCGCTCCAGTTCAGTAAAAACGATTATGAGAGAATTGAAAAAATAAAGACAGCAGAAGACAGCTTGCTCAGTAATTCAAAAGGTATTTTAGCTAAACTGAAAAGGGGAATTACTAACCGGAGCATACAAGCGGATATAGTACATGAAGTAATTGGTAACAGTCCGCATCCTTTACTTTTTTGTGCTGACCTGAATGATGTGCCCAATTCATACACTTACTCTACCATAAAGGGTAATATGCAGGATGCTTTTTTGAAGAAAGGGACCGGGATAGGAAGAACTTTTACAGGCCTTTCACCTACACTGCGCATCGACTATATTTTTGCGGACCATAATTTTTCCATTAAACAGTTCAAACGGGTTACCAAAAAATATTCAGATCATTTCATGCTGGTAGCTGATGTAGCGTTGAAAAAATAGAAAGAAAAACATATCTTTATCTGCAATGAATTACTATTTTATCGGTACTTGCTGTTGCTGTCCTTCCCGGAATAAGTAATTTATCCGGCCCGGTGCGGGCCTTATAATCAAACTATTTTAATCATCTTTGCGGTGTTTCAGAACGAGGCAATTATTTTCAGTAGGATAAGCGCCGACATAATAAAAATTGATCATGAGTCAGCTTAAAGTATATAATTCAATAACAAGGCAAAAAGAGGTTTTCAAATCCATTACTCCCGGTCATGTGGGGATGTATGTGTGCGGCCCCACCGTGAGCGGTGAAAGCCACCTGGGTCATGCCAGGCCTTACATAACATTTGATGTGATCTATCGTTATCTCACCTTTTTGGGTAATAAAGTCCGGTATGTTCGCAATATTACAGATGCTGGTCATTTTGAAGAGGAAGGAAGAGAAGCAGAGGATAAGATTTCAAAAAAAGCGGTACTGGAGAAGCTGGAACCCATGGAGCTGGTGCAGAAGTACACCAACTTATTCCATTGGGCCATGGCACAGTTTAATACTATACCACCTTCTATTGAGCCTACAGCCACCGGCCACATTGTTGAGCAGATTGAAATGATTAAAAAGATCATAGAGGCGGGCTATGCTTATGAAGTAAATGGCTCTGTTTATTTCGATGTAAAAAAATATGCTGCTTCTCATGAATATGGTAAACTAAGCGGTAGGATAATTGAAGACCTGCTGGAAACAACCAGGGAACTGGAAGGGCAGGAGGAAAAAAGAGATACTGCTGATTTTGCTTTATGGAAAAATGCAGCGCCTGAGCATATAATGCGCTGGCAAAGTCCCTGGGGAGCAGGTTTTCCCGGCTGGCATATTGAGTGCTCGGCTATGGCCACCAAATACCTGGGGGCACAGTTTGATATTCATGGCGGTGGTATGGATCTCTTGTTTCCGCATCATGAAAGTGAAATAGCTCAAAGTACTATCTGCAATCATACAGCACCGGTTCGTTACTGGATTCATAATAATATGATCACCATTAACGGCCGTAAAATGGGAAAAAGCTATAACAATGTGATAAAGCTTACTGAGTTGTTCAGCGGGGATCATCCATTGCTGGAGAAAGCTTTTCACCCGATGACAATTCGCTTTTTTATTCTGCAAACACATTACAGGAGTACGTTGGATTTTAGTAATGAGGCCCTGCTGGCGTCAGAGAAAGGGTTGAAAAGATTGTGGGATGCCTATGAAAACCTTGGAAAATTAAAACAGGAAGATTCCCTGCAGGAAGCAGGTGATGCAGAACTGGAGTCTAAAGTAAAAAAGCTGGTTGAGGAGTTTGATGAATTTATGAATGATGACTTCAGTACTGCAAAAGTACTGGCTAATATGTTTGAGATCGTTCCGGTGATCAACTCTATGAAGGATAAAACAATTCCGGTATCCGCCTTGTCGAAGCAGACATTTGGGTTACTGCAACGCAACCTTAAAATATGGGTAGAAGATATTTTTGGCTTGACATCTGTAAGCGAAGCAGATAACTCAAAACTACAGGGTGTAATGCAACTGCTGATTGATATCCGTAAGGAAGCAAAAGAAAAAAAAGATTTTGTCACATCTGATAAAATCAGAAACCAGCTTGCACAGTTAGGAATCATCCTGAAGGATGAAAAGGGTGGGGATATGAGCTGGACTGTGGAGTAGTGACCAGGAGGAAGCAGTTTTATTGAATAGTTTCAAGTAAGTCCGGGTTTATCCCGGATTTTTCTTTTACCTTAAACAAACTCACTCTTTTAAATTTACCATTCACTCCCGGTTAAGGACGATTCACTCCCGGCTTCTCACCCCTAGCAACTCTTCTGTGTTATTATAGTTAAACAAAAAAATTTAACTATGGAACTCAAAAAAATCATTCGTCAATCTGCATTTGCAATAGCATTGACAGTACCCGTCCTTTTCACCAGTTGTGATAAGGATGATGATCCTGCTGTAACCAATACTATCACAGATGTGGTGGTAGGTAATGCCAGTTTTAGCACTCTTGAAGCTGCAGTGATCAAAGCCAATCTGCAGGCAACTTTAAGCGGAGCAGGACCATTTACCGTTTTTGCTCCTGACGATGCTGCATTTACAGCTTCAGGCATTACATCTGCTGTATTGAACACTCTGACACCAGCACAAGTGTCAAATATCCTTTTATATCATACACTGGGAGCCAGGGTAACAGCTGCCGACGTACCTGCCGGGCCTAATGCAAAAGTGACTACTGCCAGCGGAGACTCTGTATTTGTAACAAAGAATGCAAGCGGTGTATATATAAACGGTATCAAAGTAAATACAGCCGATGTAGGCGCTGATAATGGGGTAATCCATGTGATAGGTCGTGTCTTAACACCACCAGCCGGAAATATTGTAGAGACAGCAGTAGCCGGAGGACTTGATTCATTGGTAAAAGCTGTAACCCGTGCCACAACTGCTCCCGGTGGTGATCCAACCCTGGCAGGAACATTGAGCAGCGCTACCTTAACCGTATTCGCCCCAACCAATGCCGCTTTTACTCAGCTGTTAGGTGCATTATCCTTAACAGATATAAACCAGATTCCTATTGGCACATTACTCGCTGTACTCCGCTATCATGTTGTGGGTGGAAGAGCCTTCTCTTCCGATCTGGCTAACGGGAATCTTGCTATGCTGGCGGGGGGAAATACTACTATTAACCTGACCAATGGTACCGGGGGTGGCCCAACTGTTACAGGTAATGGCAATGCCGGTAACAGGTCAAATATTACGGCTACGAACATTGTGTGCCGGAATGGTGTTGTACACCTGATTGACAGGGTTTTGTTGCCATAACTAATCTTCTGTCCATACTCTGCTATGAAAAATCAAAATCTGCCCTGTTCCCGGCGTAGTGTAACAGGGCAGATTTAATAAAGTAAGAATATGTTCAGCCATCGCTACCGATACCTGTTCATTGTGCTATTATCGCTGTATACTTTTATGAATACAGTATTGTGCAGTGTATATTATTATTTCAAAATTGATATTGAGTGGTATTATGCATTGTTGACCATTCTTACTGTTACATTCTTTACCTGGGAAGGAAACAGGATGATCAAACCCTGGTTCAAAAAGAAATTTCTTACTCCCAAAACCAAGATCCGCTTCCTTGGTTTTTTCTTTCTGGCTGGAAACATTGTTGCAGTTGTTGCTGCCTGCATTGCTGTTTTTTTATTTGGTAGTATCATACATGAGTATACCTGGGAGCAAAATCTAAATCCGCTCAAACTAAATATTATATATGGTAGTCTGATCAATTTATTCTTGCACTTGCTCAATGCCATTCTTTTCTTTTTCAGGGAATACCGCCGGCACTGGAAGGAAGCGGAGGAACTGCGTCAAAGCAGTACACAGGCGCAGATTCAGTTGGTGAAAAGTCAGATTAATCCTCATTTTTTATTCAATAACCTGAATGTATTGTCAGGTATGGTGATAAAAGATAACCCGGAGGCAAACCAGTTTATTGAAGAATTCTCTAAAGTTTATCGCTATATCTTAAACAACCAGGAAAAAGAGATAGTGGAATTAAGATCAGAACTCGAATTTATCCAACCCTACATTTTTTTATTACAAAAAAGATTTGATAATGGGTTGACAGTAAAAGTAAATATCCCTGATCATTATAAGAGCTGGCATATAGTGCCCGCAGCTCTGCAAATGCTTATCGAAAATGCTATTAAGCACAATGTGGTTAGCCGGAGCAAACCCTTACATATTGATATATATGCCAATGGAAATCAAACCATAGTGATAAAGAATAACCTGCAGCCAAGAATGATGGTGGAGGCTTCTACTCGCATTGGTCTTCAAAATATCCGTAAAAGATATGAACTCATCAGCGGAAGAGATGTTATTGTGAAAAAGACAGCACAGGAATTTGAAGTGGCACTGCCCTTATTACAGTTAAACTAACGGTTATGAAAGTGATTATTGTGGAAGATGAAAAGCTGGCCGCAGAAAGACTGAAAACCCTCTTATATACTTTCGATCCTTCCATAGAGTTGATGGCATGCCTGGAAAGTATAGAAGATACAGTCAATTTCCTAAAACATCACAGCCATCCTGATCTGTTGTTACTAGATATTCATTTGTCCGACGGCCACAGTTTTGAAATATTCAAACAGGTAAATTATAGCAAGCCTGTCATATTTACAACCGCCTATGATGAGTATGCACTGGATGCATTTAAGATGCTGAGTATTGATTATATACTGAAACCCGTTACCCTTGAAGCATTGGCAGCTGCATTGAATAAATTCAAATCAATGGCTGTTTCATTTTCTGCCACCGACCTTAACAAAATAGAGGTCGGGTTACAGGAGCAACGGTTCAAAAAGAGATTTCTTGGTAAAGTGGGGCAACGTCTTTTTTTTATAGAGGCTGCTGATGTAGCTTTTTTCCAGGCAGATAATAAAATCGTATATCTCGCTGACAAGGAAGGTAACCGCTATGTGGTTGACCATACCATGGAGCGGCTGGAAGAACAATTGGACCCAAGGCAATTTTTCAGGCTCAACAGAAAGTTCATTGTTAACAGTAATGCCATACAACAAGTAAAGCCATATTTCAATAATCGCTTGAAATTAACCGTGAAAGGGGCTTCTCAGCCGGATGAAATGGTGATTAGCCGTGAACGGGTAGCTGATTTTAAATTGTGGGCAGAAGCCTGAGCTTACTTCTAATTCTTATTTTTCTGTTTAAAGAATTCAATTAGCGCAGAAAATTTCTCATCACTTTCGGTAAAATTAAAAAGACTGAATTTTCTGAACTCATCAGTATTACTCTGTATTACAAAGTATGATGATCGGGTTTTTGTTTTTGGCATTGACATGATATATGTTTCCCGGATATCCTCCCACCTGAAATTATCTTGCGAAATCCTGATTCCTTCTTTGCTAATGATTATTTTATAGTTTCTTTTCTTATCAAGTAAGGTAAAATAAAGGATCAGAAATAATATAAGCAACAGAAAAATTATCATAGCAGGGAATATCAATCCGGACATTTCATTTTTTGTCATAATACGTAATAGTATAACAATGGGAAAAATATTTAGTAAGATAAAAGGGAGAACCACTAACCTGTTTAACCATGAAGGAGTAATAGAAACAGTTTCATGCCGGATTGATAATTTCTTTTCTTCACACAGAGAAAAAGTGGTTGCTAGCTCAGGTTCAATGCCAAAAAAGCGCATAATGCCGGAAACTTTTCTCTTTTCTTTTTCCAGGAATTCATCGGCAGAAGCAGTATTTGCCATCTTTGATCATTAAATCGAAACAATTTAGTTATTGATTCCGGAATGCTCCTGGCATTCCCGGACGAAAATGTTATGTAAATTATCTTTGTTGGTGACAGAGACTGTTTACATTCTGCAAAATTCTATATTTATTGACGAATTCAGGAAACAATATGGAATATATAGTTCACTTATCTAAAGATAAAAAACTTAAAAGACTGGTTGAAAGCGGGACTCCGCACCAACTGAAAAAGCGGAAGAATATCTGCACTTACCTCTGCGCTTCTATTATGAGCCAGCAACTAAGCACCAAGGTAGCTGATGTTATCTA
>CAZTKV010000012.1:12791-28222 GCA_964614285.1 uncultured Chitinophaga sp.
CAGCCTGTATAAACTTGATAACAGTGATAAAAAGAAATTAAAAGAAGACTTGTTACGCATTTCTCAAAAATGGAGCCCTTATCGTACATATGCCTGCCTGCATTTATGGCGCTGGAAAGATAATACCCCTGCTCCCAAAAGATCAAAAGAAAAAATAAAGTAGTTTCACTACTAAAATAAATACAGATGCAAAGACTGTTTATTTCAGTTATTATTATCTCACTGCTGTCGTTTTGCTCTGTTACACCTGCTAAAAATGACTGGGCCCCTTTATTTGACGGAACATCTCTTGATGGATGGAAAGTGGGGACTAATGCCAATACTTTTTCTGTAGAGAACGGAACTATTGTAGTGAATGGTAATGTGGCACATTTGTTTTATGACGGTCCGGTACAACAGCATTCGTTCAAAAACTTTGAATTCAAAGTGGATGTGTTGACCATGCCAGGATCCAACTCAGGCATTTATTTTCATACACAATACCAGGAAAGTGGCTGGCCGCAGAAAGGATATGAAGCACAGGTAAATAATTCGCATACGGACTGGCGGCGCACCGGCAGCCTCTATGCCATTGAGGATGTAAAAGAAGTATATGTGAAAGATGGGGAATGGTTTACAGAACATATTATTGTAAATGGTCAAAGCATTACAATAAAGATCAATGATAAAACGGTGGTTGAGTACACTGAGCCGGAAAATGTACAGCGGCCGGAAGGGATTAAAGGACGGTTGCTTTCCGCAGGTACTTTTGCTCTACAGGGGCATGATCCGAAAAGTAAAGTCTTATACAAAAATATTATGGTGAAGGTGCTGCCTTAACAGGTCGTAATGGCTGAAGTAGTTGGTTTTCTTCCAATAAAGCCGGTTGTTTATTTCTTTTCGTAATTAATGATAACTACAAGGTCTTCTGTACCTGTTTGTTTTAGCCCATGCCAATTGCCGGGTAAAGTAAGTATACCATCTCCCGCCTGAACAGAAATAAGCCGGTCATTAATTGTCATTTCTCCTGTGCCACTGGCTATATAATATATTTCTTCTTCTTTCTGTAAGTGATATCCAATGGCTGCACCGGGGTGAAGTATCCGTTTGGTAAACTGCAGCCGGGAATTATTTGCAGTTGTAAAGAACCGGTGAGCAATACTATTGCCACCACCTTTGTGAGGGCCGGGTTCATTTACAGCAATATCTTTCTCATGCTCAAGGATATACCCCGCTTGTTGTTGCTGCTCAGCAGAAACGGAGGAAACAATTATCCCGGATAAAAAGAACAGAATGGCAACAGGGATAAGGATAGAATTTTTTTTCATACTCTGTATTTTATCAGACCTGCAAATAAAGATGATCAGGAAGATATTCGTTTAATATCCGCCCCAAGCTTTTTCAATCGGCCATCAATATCCTGGTAGCCTCTGTCTATCTGTTCAATGTTCTGAATAATACTTTTTCCTTCAGCACTCAAAGCAGCAATTAATAAGGCTACACCGGCACGGATGTCCGGTGAACTCATGGTAATGCCACGCAGCATTTGTTCCCTTTCTAAGCCGATTACTACTGCCCGGTGCGGATCACAAAGTACAATTCTTGCGCCCATATCAATCAGTTTGTCTACAAAGAATAAACGGCTTTCAAACATTTTCTGGTGTATGAGCACAGAACCTTTGGCCTGTATTGCCGTAACCAGGATAATACTTAATAAATCTGGTGTAAAACCCGGCCAGGGATGATCGTAAATGGTCATTACAGAGCCGTCTAAAAAAGTTTGTATCTCATAATTTTCTTGTGAGGGAATATGAATATCATCTCCTTTAATATTCAATTGTATGCCCAGTTGCCTGAATTTTTCAGGGATGACACCCAATTGATCTACACCGGCGCCACTGATAGTAATATCACTTTGCGTCATGGCAGCTAAACCAATGAAAGAACCCACCTCGATCATATCTGGCAACATGCGATGTTCAGTACCGCCGAGATAACTTACTCCTTCTATATGGAGCATATTACTTCCGATGCCACTGATCTTTGCGCCCATCCTGTTGAGCATTTTGCAGAGTTGCTGGATATAAGGCTCACAGGCAGCATTGTAAATAGTAGTAATGCCTTTTGCCATAACGGCGGCCATAACAATATTCGCAGTACCTGTAACAGAAGGTTCATCAAGCAACAGGTTTGTTCCTTTCAGGTTAGCTGCATCCAGGTGAAAGAAACCATCTTCAGCATGATACGTGAAAGAAGCACCGAGTTTTTCAAAGCCTGTTATATGTGTATCTAATCTTCTCCTTCCTATTTTATCACCACCAGGTTTTGGTATAAAGGCTTTTCTGAATCTTGATAACATTGGCCCGGCCAGCATTACAGAGCCCCGGAGCTTACCACTTTTCTTTTTATACGCTTCACTGTGGAGGTAATCAATATTTACATCGTCAGCCTGGAATATACAGGTGTCACGACTGGTTCTTTCAATTTTTACATTCATCTCGCCCAGCAATTCGATCAGAAGATTCACATCAATGATATCTGGTATATTAGTAATGGTGATTTTTTCTGGTGTTAATAACACAGCACTGATAATTTGCAACGCTTCGTTTTTGGCGCCTTGGGGTATGATCTCTCCTTGCAATTTTTTGCCACCTCTTACTTCAAAAGAATGCATATTGGAAATTGGTTATTTGTGGATTGGTTAATTGGAAAATATTCCCACTGCAAAGTAACTGCAAAGAGAAACTGCGAACCAATAAAAAAATGGCTGATCAGAAAACCAATCAACCATTGAACTATTTAATCAATTTGTCTTTAATACCGTTTCTTCTTGAAACCGCCGCCACCCCGATTGTCACGGCCATCATTTCTGCGTTGGCCACCACCACCGCCACCCCGCTGCTGAAATTTTCCGCCGCCACCTCTTTTCCCATATCCGCCACGATTATCTCTTCCTTCCTGCTGGGGACGGAAAGCTTTTACGAAAGGAGTGTTGGTAAAGGTTAACTGGCCGTTGGTAATTGACGATAGTTCACTTTGTATAGCATCATCATGTACTATTTCTTTGTGCCAGTTGTTATAAGCCAGTTTCATGTAATAGGCGACAGCATTTGCAAAACCTAATTTCTTTTCGGGATTTTCTTCCTGGAGTGCTTTATTGATGATCACTTCCAGGTTTTTACCCAGGTGCGAAAACTTAGGATATCTTTTGGGGTAAGGGATAGGGTCAGGCTTAGCCTTTAATGTTTCCCTCGTTGGAATCGGGTAAGGAGATTTTACATCCAGTGTAAAATCGGAGATAAGAAACAGGTGATCCCACAGTTTATGCCTGAAATCTTCTACATTTTTCAGATGTGGGTTCAAAAAACCCATCAGTTCAATAACAGCCTGTGCATTTCGCTGGCGGCGTTCGGGGTCCTCAATTGTCATGGTATGTTCTACCATCTTCTGCACATGACGGCCATACTCCCTCATTGTCAGATGATTCCTTGTGGTGTTATATTCCATGTTATCTATATCCATTGGAACAAATGTAGAGAAAGATGTTTGAAGTAAGAAGTTTGCCGGGGGCAAAAAAGAAAGGGGCCCCGAACCAAGGCCCCTTTTACAAGCCACCATCCTCTTCCACCTAAGAGGTCATTTAATGAAAAGTTGATTGACACTGGATAGTTGGCTCGTTACGTCTGTAAGCCGCAACCAATAAACACCGCCTTGTAACGTAGCAACTTGGTGATAAGAAGTACCTGATACCACAATCTCTTTCTGCATCACCTTTTGTCCCTGCACATTGAATATTTCCAGCATCATTTTTCCGCCCTCATTATTATCAAATTTGATACCAACAATGCTATTTGAAGGATTGGGGCTGACAATAAATTTGGGAATTAATGAGTTTTTTAGTGTCACCTGTTTAACATCGCTGAACCGGGTGTAGCCATTAGCATATACCTGTTTTACCCGGAAAAAGAATTCTCCGCTTTCATCCTGTCTTGTAGTATATGTAAAATCATACATATCATTGACAGAGGCATTTTTAGGTACGGTTCCTACAGAGGAGAAATGAATTCCGTCCCGGCTTATTTGGGGCTCATAATGATAAGAATATCCCGGATCGTTAAAGCCAGCCCAATTTAATTTTGCCTTATTATCAGCAGGCTTGGTTACCATAAAATTTCTCAGGTTTAATGGTAATATATAACCCGGGCAGGTACAATATTCAAATTCAAACCTTACAATGGCCGAAGTAGCAACTGTGCTGTTATAGTTGCCACCTGTACAGGTTACATTCGTAAAAGCTGTGATACTATAATTATAAGTGATGCTATCATGCCCATAAAACTGGAAAAGTGAATCAAGATTAGTAATTGTCTGGCAAACGGTTACTGCATTCAACAGGGTATCTTTTGAGATAGCTACAAAGTCGGGGCCTGAACCTATGCCTAATATACCATCAGAGGGACCAAGATTGTAAGGCCCGTAATGATGGTTAATACTATTGGTTAATGGAGATGATAAACCCGGGCCAGTTACCTGGTCTGTTCTTATATAATAAACATCGGCTGTTTGTGATGATGCAGAATTATTTTCTACACTCACAGAGTCAACCACACCGGTGATAGAAATACAAACTCTTAAACAGGTTACCATGCCTGCCATCGGATCGGCCTGAGGCACTTTTATCTGCAATATATTAATGCCGGGCGGAGTATTTATTGTTGTATCAAATAAGGTACTGCCGGGAGGGAATCCATATGGACATTGCGCATACGTTGCAGTGAGATTCAGCAACTGCATCGTAACAAAAAGAGAAACAACAATAAAAAATTTCGGGTAAATGTATTTCATAGGTCTGTGTTTTGGTTTCTACTTAGCTTGTAAGCTCCATAAAAGTAAATAAGAAGCTATCGGCAGTCAATTGTAGTAATGCCCTATTTTAGTTCCGGTATTTAATGAATATCCACAGAAAATATTCCTGTATTATACTGCATAACGTACAGGAGAAAATGGAAAGAAAAATGACTGGGATCTTCTTAGGTTTTTACTAAAAAGGAAAGAGTTTTTCACAACCGTGCTGAAGTTTATTTACGTTGAAATAAAACGACCAGCAGTTACCTTTGCCATTACTCATGCGGATAGCTGTAAATACAAGATTTTTATTGAAAGATTACCTGGAAGGGTATGGATATTTTCTATATGAAACCTTTCGCCGGATAACGGAAAAATACGCGGAGCATGAGTTTATTTTCCTGTTTGACAGGCCATTTGATCCAAGGTTTGTTTTTCAAAAAAATGTAACACCGGTTGTAGCCGGTCCGGCCGCCCGGCATCCCTTATTATGGAAATTCTGGTATGATGTTAAAGTGCCATCCCTCCTAAAAAAATATAAAGCTGATGTATTTGTTTCCTGCGATGGTTTTTGCTCCTTGAATACAAGTTTGCCACAATGCCTGGTAGTGCATGATCTTGCTTTTCTTCATTATCCGGAAGCGGTTAAAAAATCTCATTTGTTTTTTTACAAAAAGTATACTCCAAAGTTTTTGAATAAAGCAAGATCGGTTGCAACGGTGTCTGATTTCTCAAAAAATGATATTATCCTCCATTATGGAATGATAAATAAACAGGTGGATGTGGTATATAGCGCAGCAAAAGAAATTTTTCATCCTCTTACCGATGCGGCAAAACAGGAAATAAAAAAGAAATACACTGATGGGAAAGAGTATTTTGTTTATACCGGATCTATTCACCCCAGAAAAAATTTAGTGAACTTATTGAAAGCATTTTCTGTATTTAAAAAACGTCAGCAATCAGGAATGAAATTGGTGCTTGCCGGGCGGCCTGCCTGGAAGTATGAGATTTTCATTGATAATCTGAAGTCCTATAAGTACCGCGATGATGTGGTTGTAACAGGATATCTGCCAGAAGCAGAACTGGTTGGTATTACTGGTGCTGCATATGCAATGGTATATACGTCCTTATTTGAAGGCTTTGGTGTGCCGGTACTGGAAGCTATGAAATGCCAGGTACCTGTCATTACTTCTGCCGGCTCTGCTATGCAGGAAATGTCCAAAGACGCTGCATTGTATGCGGATGCAAATAGCTATATAGATATCGCTGATAAAATGATGTTACTATACAAGGATGAGAATTTGCGTAATGAACTTATTGGTAAAAGTAAAACGATAACCGGCGAATATAGTTGGGAAAGAACGGCTGCATTACTCTGGAAGGCTATTCAGAAAGCAGTCGGTTGATTTCTTTTACCTTTGCAACCTTAACTATAACTATGAGTAAATCGACGATTACTATTGATGTACATACTGATAATAACAGAATACCTGACTCTATTGCCTGGAGTGCAACAGATACCAGCATAGAAAATGCACAAAAGGCAAAAGCAATGATGATTTCTTTCTGGGATGGTGCTGAAAAAGCAGCACTGCGCATTGACTTATGGACAAAAGATATGATGGTGGATGAAATGGCGGATTTCTTTTACCAGACCCTGATGACTATGGCCGATACATATGGCCGTGCCACTAAATATGCGGACCAGGTGGAGGAAATGAAAAACTTCGCAAGGGGATTCTATGAGAAATTCCGGGAAAGACAATTAAAAGAAAACAAAGCTTAAATCATATTATCATGAGCTTAGAGCAAAAAGTAATGACTGAACTAAAAGCCGCCATGCTGGCTAAAGATGAAGCTGCATTAAGAAGCCTCAGGGCTATTAAGGCTGCGATATTATTGGCAAAAACTTCTGAGGGTGCGGGTGGAGAACTGAAAGAAGAGGATGAAATAAAAATGTTGCAGAAGATGGTGAAGCAGCGCAAAGATTCACTGGAAATATTTCAGCAACAAAACCGGCCTGAACTTGCTAAAAAAGAAGAAGAGGAGATCGCAGTCATTGAAAATTTTTTGCCGAAACAATTATCTGCAGATGAAATAAAAGCAGTGCTGACAAAGATTATTGCTGAAACAGGTGCAACATCTCCTGCAGATATGGGTAAGGTAATGGGAGCTGCTACCAGGGAATTGGCGGGTAAGGCAGATGGTAAAACTATATCTGGGTTGGTAAAAGAGTTATTGGTGAAAAAATAATGACTTTAATGCTTTATTTACAAATTGCCTGCACTATTTGCAAATCTGAAACGTTTCATATTGAATGATTCTTGATCTCCTCCTGGCAGTTGCTATCATATTAGCCGTTATCAAAGGATTTCAACGGGGGCTGATAATAGGTGTATTTTCATTAGTGGCGGTTATTATAGGGCTTGCTGCTGCTATGAAACTCTCAATAGTAGTGGCTGGCTATGTCGGTGAAGCAGTGAATGTGTCTGACGAGTGGTTACCGGTTATTTCTTTTGCTCTCGTTTTTATTGCCGTGGTGCTGTTGATTCGTCTTGGTGCCAACGCTATTGAAAGAACTGTTGAAATAGTAATGCTGGGATGGGTAAACAGGCTTGGCGGAGTACTACTGTATGCGGCAATATATATCGTTGTTTTCAGCGTTTTACTTTTTTATGCGGAACAGGTAGATCTTATCAGGCCTGAAACGATTGAGAAATCCCTTACTTATTCTTTTATTCAGCCCTGGGGGCCAAAAGTCATTGATAGTATAGGCACAATTATTCCTCTTTTTAAGGGTATGTTTAGTGACTTAGAGCTGTTTTTTGAGAATGTTTCTAAGAAAATTTCCGTTTTCTGATCATTTCTTGCCGGCTTTTTCTATTACCACAAATGGAGCTTTTATTTAATTATTAATAAATGCCGCCTGACGGTATGTGAAACATATGATTAAAACAAGGCAGTTGCCCTTATATTTGCCGTAATCAGCCTTCTTTTATGCGTTAATCAGCTGATTTTTTGCGCTAAATCGACTATTTTAGCAACCAGAGTTAAAGCTTAGATTGACTGCCCATGGAGTACGAAATCAAACTACAGGATAAGTTCAGGTTTATCGAAGAAGGTAACGGGGAACCGTTAGTGCTTTTGCATGGCCTGTTCGGGGCGTTGAGTAATTTTCAAAGCCTGATAGAATACTTTCGCCATCACAATAAAGTAGTGGTTCCCATACTGCCGCTGCTTGACATGGATATACTGCATACATCTGTGGGGGGGTTAGCCAAGTTTGTACATAAATTTTTAGAAGCCAGAGATTTGGAGAGAGTGCATCTGTTGGGCAATTCATTGGGTGGTCATGTGGCACTTGTACACACACTTAAACATCCGGAACGGGTAAAATCCCTGATCCTAACAGGCAGTTCTGGTTTATTTGAAAATGGAATGGGTGACAGTTACCCTAAACGTGGCGACTACGAATACATTAAGAAAAAAACAGAACTAACGTTTTACGATCCGAATACTGCTACCAAAGAACTGGTAGATGAAGTGTATAGTATTACAAATAACAGGTTAAAGGCGATCAAGATTATTGCACTGGCAAAAAGTGCTATTAGAAATAATCTTGGTGAGGAACTAAACCAGATAAAACAGCCCACCTTATTGGTATGGGGAAATAACGATACCATCACACCACCATTTGTGGCAAGAGAATTTAATAAGCTGATTCCTAATAGCGAATTATACTTTGTAGACAAGTGCGGTCATGCCCCCATGATGGAAGTGCCTGATGAATTTAATGCTATACTGCACAAATTTTTGAAAAAACTAAATGAGCCTGCAACAGTCGCCTGATTGTTATTGTCTTGTTTGAAAATAATAAAGCCGCTATCCATGTTAACCAGAGAACTTGAATCTCAAACACTCCCTTACCTGCACCTTACTGACAAGGTGTACCAGGCTTTGCAACTAATGAATGATAACCATGTTACCCATCTTCCTATTGTTGATGGTGATAAATATGCGGGACTTATCAGTGAAGATGATCTGTTGCAGGCCGAAAATGATAATGCTGAACTTAACACACTGCAACAATCCTTTGCCAATTCATCAGTAAAAGGGGAGGAGCATTTTTTGAAAGCTGTTCAGGTGGCTGCTGAAAACGGATTAAGTGTGGTGCCGGTTATTGGGGAGGATAATGAACTGATAGGTACAGTTGCATACAATGATCTGTTAAAGCATGCATCAGAGTTTATGAGCCTGAACGAACCAGGCGGCCTCATTGTACTTGAGGTAGAAAGTAACCAGTACTCTTTTAATGAGATCAGCAAACTGGTGGAAACGAATGATGCCCAGATAACCCAGTTGAATACAACTAACGATGCAGAAACGGGGCTAATGCAAGTTACTATACGTATCAACAAGCCTGAGGTTTCAGATATTGTAGCTACATTTCAGCGATACGAATACAATGTAAAATACTTTTTTGGAGAAGAACTGTATACTAATGAATTACGGAACAACTATGACAACCTGATGAATTATCTGAAGATATAAACACATTTCCCGTATTTTACATAGGACAAAATTCCTGATAACTTAGAATTTTATAGAACCTGTTAATGATACGGGGAAAAAAATATTGTTTTGGGCTTTTTGCTGCATTGTTCAGTTGCTGTACAGTTACAGCGCAGTTGCCAGATGATCAGGCAGTGGTTGCGGATACTTCTCTTTCTGCACCCGTCTCAAAATTCATTGTTGGTAAAATTGATGTTTCAGGTAACAGGAAGACAAAAACCAGTATTATACTCCGTGAAATTCCTTTTCATACAGGTGAAGAATACTTACTGCAGGATCTTGTCAAAAAGTTTGAGGATGCCAGGAGGCAATTAATGAATACAGCGCTATTTCATTCAGTGGTTGTAGCCGCTAAAAGCTTTGAAGGGAATACGATCACTATTACAGTAAATGTAAGAGAACGTTGGTACCTGTTTCCTGTTCCTTATCTTAAACCAGTTGACAGAAATCTGAATCAATGGATAGTGGAACAAAAGGCCAGCCTGAGCAGGGTAAATTATGGGGCAAAAGTTTTGTATAATAATGCTACCGGCAGAAATGATAAATTCAGATTATGGCTTATAGGTGGTTATACGAAGCAGGTTTCGTTCAATTATGACCGGTTGTACATTGACAGGGCAATGAAGTGGGGAATGAAGATTGGTTTTTTAGCTGGTAAAAACCGGGAGGTAAATTATAATACCATAAACGATAAGCAGGTTTTTTTAAAGGATAGTGACCGTTATGTCAGAAGTTTTTTAAATAGCTATGCCGAACTTACTTATCGCAGAGCCATAAAAACAAGGCATAGTATTGGAGTGGGATATTATGCGGAAAAAGTATTAGATACTATCGTGGCCTTAAACCCCAGCTATTTCAATTCCGGTCGTAAGAGCATTAGTTTCCCGGAATTGTATTACAACATGACTTTTTATGATGTTGATTATATCCCATATCCTACAAGGGGATATGCTGCATACTTTTCAATTAGCAAAAGAGGCTTCGATAAGGCCAGTAATGTATGGCAGTTTCATGCAAAAGGTTTTGGAAGCTGGTACATATCTCCCAAAACATTTGTAAGCCTTCAAGCTTACGGAGGTATAAAACTTCCGTTCAGCCAGCCATATTTCAATCAACGTTTTTTAGGCTATGGAGATGTTTTTATGCAGGGCTATGAATACTATGTGGTTGATGGGGTGGCCGGTGGATTCCTGAAAACAACACTGGGTCGTGAGGTATTGAATTTTAGCATTCGGATACCTCCACGTAAAGGAAAAGAAGCCGAACGTATTCCGGTCCGTATTTTTGGAAAAATATATGGAAACAGCGGTTATGTTTATAACCCCGAACCTGGAGAAAATAACCTGAGTAACAAGCTGCTTAATTCAGCCGGAATTGGAATAGACATTCTAACCTTTTATGATGTAACATTCAGGTTTGAGTACTCCTTTAATCAGTTAGGGCAAAACGGGTTATATTTACACCGAAAGACTATTTTCTAAATGAAAGCAGCTATTTACAGCAGGGTTTTTGAAGATGAGCATAAGCAGGAAGTGCAGCTTTTTTTTGATGAACTCCAAGCCCAAAAGATCGAACCAGTTATTTTTCACCAATTTTTTGAGCAGATAAAAAGTGAGATCACCTTGCCGGCGGACACTAAAACATTTTCTCTTTATGAAGACCTGACTGAAGAGATAGAGTTTATCATCAGCCTTGGCGGTGATGGGACGCTGTTGGATACAGTGACATTGGTAAGAGATAAAAAGATATCAGTGATGGGTATCAATTTTGGCAGGTTGGGGTTTCTTGCCAGTATTGGCCGGGATGAGGTGAAAACAGCTGTAAAAGCAATTGCTAAACGTACTTATGTTGAGGATGCAAGGACATTAATCCATATAGATGCTGATATTCCTCTTTTTGGTAATGTACCCTATGCTTTAAATGAATTTTCTATCCATAAGAGAGATGTGGCTTCGATGATCAAAATTCATACATACCTGAATGGGGAATTTTTGAATACATATTGGGCAGATGGCCTTATTGTAGCTACCCCTACCGGGTCTACCGGCTACTCTTTGAGTTGTAATGGTCCAATTGTTTTTCCTGACTCTGGCAGTTTTGTTATCACCCCCGTTGCTCCCCATAATCTTAATGTCCGTCCAATTGTGGTACCCGATTCAAATATAATTTCCTTTGAGGTAGAAAGCCGGGCTGATCATATCATTTGTGCCCTTGATTCCCGGAGAGAAATCGTTCATAAAAATGTAACACTGGCCGTAAAAAAAGAGAGTTTCGAGATGAATCTCGTCCGGTTGAGTGAGAATAATTTCTTACAAACCCTCCGCAATAAGCTTACCTGGGGCCTTGATAAACGTAACTAAAACACATACCAGATAACAAGAAAATAGCTATTTTTAGCGTTCTATTAATTCCGACCACATTTTTAGTTATGAAGAAGTTGTTCTTAGCCGCCGTTTTGCTTTTTTTTGTTGTCTTTGCAGGCAACCATATTAGTGCCCAGAATGCTGTCGTGCAGGAGGGGGAATTTGGTATTGGACTTGGAGCCGGCCATTATTTTGGAGATTTGAATACCAAAGCAAGATTAAACAGGGCCAAACTGGCTGCTTCCGCTTTTTTCCGTAAAAATTTTGGTAATTATATAGCAGCAAGAGTAGGGGTATCCTTTGCTCAATTAGGTTATTCTGATATTTACAATTCCCATAATAAGTACATGTCCAGTCGTAACCTGAGTTTTAACAGCAAGGTATGGGAACTTACCTTACAAGGTGATTTTAATTTCTTCCGTTTTATGCCGGGTGAACCACAATATAATTTCACCCCTTATATCACCTTCGGGGCTGGTGTTTTTAGTTATGATCCCTATGCCTATTTGCGAGGCGAAAAGGTTTTCCTCAGGCCTTTGGGCACCGAGGGGCAGGGAAGCAGTCTTTATCCGGATCGTAAACAATATAGCTCAATGGGTATCTGTATTCCATTTGGCGGTGGTATCAAGTATTCTCTCAACGAAAGGGTGAATATCGCTTTTGAAGTCCTGCATCGGTTTACAAATACTGATTATCTTGATGATGTAAGTAAAACTTATGCTGACCCCGCTGCATTCCCGGCTAATCCTGATGGCAGCCAGTCCAATGCTGCATTATTAAGCGACAGGTCTTACGAAGTTGGAACTCCTATTGGCATTCCGGGACGTCAGCGTGGTAATAGTAAACAAAAGGATCAATTTGTAACAGCCATGTTCCATGTTACTTTCAACCTGCAGTCATATAAATGTCCAACCGCTAATTAAGATCTTCTTTTTGGGCTAGTAGCGTAATTTCAGGAAAACTTATCTTTAAGGGTAATTAAACCAGGCTTGTCTTCACCTGTCTGTGTAATAACCTTATTGTTTAATATTTTAAAACAACCATTATGCGCCTTACTATGATGCTCTTCAGCCTGCTGACAATTTCCCTGCTTAGTTTTAATAAAGCAGAAACAAAATTCACTACTGCCGGTGACTGGTTTTTTCTGGAGGATAAAAATGTAGGATTTGGTGTTGATCATGATGTTATCCATTTTGGAAACTGGAAGGATGATGTTCGTCAGATAAAACTTAGAGTAACAGATGGTCCTCTGAAAATGTACAATATGAAAATCCATTTTGATAATGGAGGTGTACAGGAAGTAACGCTTAGAAATCGTTTTGCACAGGGAAGTGAAAGTCGTGTTATCGACCTCGATGGAGGGCTCAGGCACCTCAGCAAGATTGAATTTTGGTACGAAACAAAAGGATTTGCGAGAGGTAAAGCAAGGATAGCTGTCTGGGGAAGGAATTAATTATTGATGTGCTTCCGGTACTAGCCGGGATCAAATGCCCGCAAATGCTAAGTTTCGGGCATTTTTTATTAGCTCAAATAACCGGAATCCGAAAATTGGCAATACCTTTGTGCCCCCTGTTTAAAGGGGGTTTTTTATGTCCAATTTGCTGGAAAAGATCGATAAGAACCGCCTTCCCAGGCATATTGCCATCATTATGGATGGGAATGGCAGATGGGCTAAAGAAAAAGGCGAAGACAGGCTTTTTGGACATTTTCATGGCGTTGAGAGTGTGAGAAATATAGTGGAAGGTTGCGCAGAGCTAGGGGTCGGGTATCTTACTCTATATGCTTTTTCAACAGAAAATTGGGATAGACCAGAGTATGAAGTGGTAGGACTTATGGAACTCCTGGTCAGTACTATCAGGAAGGAAGTCGATAGCCTCGACAAGAATAATATCCGGTTGCATGTGATCGGAGATATGAGTATGCTGCCGGATTATGCACAGAAAGAACTGAATGAAGCACTGGAGATAACAAAAGACAATACAGGTTTGAACCTGATAATGGCACTCAGCTATAGTGGCAGATGGGAATTACTGAATGCAGTCAAAAATATTGCCTGGGAAGTCAAGCAGGGCAGGCTGAGTGTGGAAGAAATCGATCAGGATACATTACAGCGGTTCCTTTGCACCAGTGGTTTTCCAGATCCTGAGCTGATGATAAGAACCAGCGGTGAGTACCGGATTAGCAATTTTCTTTTGTACCAGTTAGCATATGCAGAATTGTATTTCACAAATGTCCGCTGGCCCGATTTCAGGAAAGACAATTTGTACGAGGCTATATGGGATTATCAAAACAGGGAAAGACGCTTTGGAAAAACCAGCGAACAACTGGCAGAAACATGAAGAAGTTCTAAGTTGTGAAATCGGAATGAAATCTGCCTAATTCAGGGTTTCTTTAACAAAGACTTTCGATATTAACCTTTAATTTGCCGCCGGATCAAAATGGCGGTATTTTTTATAAACCGCAGAAAATAAACTAATTAAGCCCCGCGAAGGTGGGATAAGTCAGACCAGAACAATAAAACATGCAACGATTTTTACAAAGGCTCGGTGGTATTTTAATGGCTGCATCCATGCTTTCTTTTACAGCATCAGCACAAGAAGTACCCGATACTACAAAGCCTACATCAATAGATCCAAAGCTTATCGATTGGCAGAATGCCCGCATTGCTAAAGAATACACCATTGCTGCTGTCAACATCACTGGTATCCGTTTCCTGGATACTTCCATTGTTTACTCAATTGCTGATTTGCAACCTGGTGATAAGTTCGTACACCCGGGTGCTGATGTTTTTGGTAAGGCCATTAATAATCTTTGGAGACAAAAACTTTTTTCGAATGTTCAGATATATGTAACAAAGATCGATGGCGATAAAGTATGGCTTGAAATAAATGTACAGGAACGTCCAAAGCTGGGCAATTATAAATTCGTTGGTATTAAAAAGTCAGAAGAGGAAGACATACTGGGTAAAGTAACATTAACCAAACAAACAATTATTACCGAAAATACCCGGAGGGAACTGACTGAAAAGATCACCAATCATTTTGCCGAAAAAGGATTTCGCAATGTAAAAGTGAGAATTGAAGCAAAAACCGATACTTCGTTTGTAAATTCCGATTTGCTGATTATCTATGTAGACAAGGGGAGTAAAGTTCGCATCAACGAGGTTGGTTTCTATGGTAATGAGAATATAGAAGACCTGAAGCTGAAAAAGCAGATGAAAGGAACCAAGGAAATGAGTAAGCTTACTCTCTATCCTGATGAGACAAAAAGTCCATACGGAGAGAATAAACCTTTTTCTTTTAATCAATACATGCGGGATTGGGGTTTCCTTTCACTGAGCAAAACTAAAATGTTACTTGATCCCTACTTCCGTTTTAAGTTATTCAGTGGAGCAAAGTTTGATGACAAGAAATTTGAAGAAGATAAGGACAAGGTGCTTGATTATTATAATTCGATGGGATATCGTGATGCACAAATTGTTGCAGATACCCAGTACAGCACCGAAGGCGGGAACCTGAATGTTGATCTGAAAATAAATGAAGGCCGCAGATATTATTTTGGCAATATTGTCTGGAAAGGAAATGCAAAATATTCTGACTCATTGTTGAATGTGATTCTTGGAATTAATAAGGGCGATGTTTATAATGTCGCTATTTTAAACAAAAGATTAGG
>CAZTKV010000012.1:28322-30421 GCA_964614285.1 uncultured Chitinophaga sp.
AATGCTTTTGATCCTTTTACCGGAGTAATCGACCGGGCAAGATCGGATACCAATTTTCTTAAGACAACAGGGATTTCAGTTTCGTTAGGTAAACAATTAAAATGGCCCGATGACTACTTTAGCCTTGTTTACACTTTTAATGTTACTCAGTATAAGCTTCGCAACTACCCGATCTTTGACCAAAGCTTCACTAATGGAACTTCGAATAACGTAAGTTTTAAAATTGCTTTGCAGCGGTCTTCAGTGTTCAATCCCATTTTCCCAACCAGTGGCTCCAATTTCATGGCCAGTGTACAGTTTACGCCACCCTACTCTTTGTTTAATAAGAACATAGCTAAATCTGATAACAGGTATAAGAATCCGGAATATCATAAATGGCGTTTCAACGCAGAGTGGTTCGTCCCGATTGGAAAACCACTAGGTGCTGAAAAGAATCGCCAGTTTGTTTTAAAAATGGCAGCTAAGTATGGCTTCATGGGTCGTTATAATAAAGATCTTGACTATTCTCCATTTGAAAGATTCCAGGTTGGTGATGCAGGGTTGACAAATAATTTTGGCTTGCTGGGGTATGATATCATTGCGCACAGAGGCTACCCTGTTTACCAGTCTTCTGATCCGACAGTAAATCCTGATCAGCAAAGTGCCAGCCAGTTCTTCACCATTTTTAATAAATACCAGTTAGAAATGCGTTTCCCGCTGGTAACTAATCCAAGCAGCACTATTTATGCATTAACATTCTTCGAAGCTGCTAATGGCTGGTATAATTATAAAGATTATAACCCCTTCCGCCTGCGCCGGAGTGTGGGTGTGGGTATGCGTTTCTTCCTGCCGATGTTTGGTTTACTTGGTTTTGATTATGGAGTGGGACTTGACCGTATTCAGCCTGGACAAAGCGGTTTAAAAGGGGCTTCCCGCTTTACCTTTATGCTGGGCTTTGAACCAGATTAATAGTTAGCAATCACAAACTCTATTATATGAAAAAGATACTTTTTCTTGCCTGTATGCTGGGATTTGGACTCGTTGGTTTTTCCCAGAAGTATGCTATTATAGATACCCGCTACATACTGGACAGAATGCCTGACTATAAGGAAGCCCAGAAACAGCTGGATGATATTGCTGCCGGCTGGCAAAAAGACATTGATACCAGGCAGGCAGAACTGGATAAAATGTACAAGGATTATGAAGCAGAGCAGGTAATGCTTACGGAAGAGCTTCGGAAAAAGAGAGAAGATCAGCTTTTCAATAAAGAAAAAGACCTGCGGGATTTGCAGCGGAAACGCTTTGGTTTTGAAGGAGATCTGTTCAAAAAAAGACAGGAACTGATCAAGCCTATTCAGGATAAAGTGTACAATGCTGTTCAGAAAATGGCCGTAACCCGGGGGTACGATTTTGTGCTCGATAAAAGTGAGGGAATTACCATTATATTTGCCGACCCTAAACTGGATAAGAGCGAAGATGTACTGAAGGATTTGGGGGTTCGCTAAATGTTAAAAAAAGCAAAGGCGCAACTTGCAGCCTTTTTTAAGTATCATATAAAGCAATAACAAAACAAACCAGATGAAAAAAATCCTTACAGTAATTGCAATAGTGGGTTTGCTGTCTTTTTCAGGTTCTGCTAATGCACAAACAAAGATCGGCTACATAAGTGTTGATAATGTGGTTGGTCTTCTTCCCGAAGTAGCAAAAATTGACTCTTTACTTGAACGTTACCAGGTTGACTCATTGAATCCGGAATATGCATCATTGGTACAGCGTTACCAGTTTGACGATAGCTTGTACAGGGATTCAGTAAAAACACCAAAAGCTGTTCGGGATGAGATCGCAAAAAAATTACCCGGTTATATCTACCAGATCCAAAATTGGCAACAGATAGTAAACCAGGCCTTAGAGGCAAAACAAAACGAACTGTTGGCACCATTATATCGTAAAGTGTATGATGCGATCAAACTGGTAGCAAAGGAAAAAGGCTATACTCATGTCTTTAATAAGGAAGCCTTATTGGTTGCCCCAGATGGAGATGATATGCTGACGGCAGTGGCAACAAAGCTTAAGATATCGGTGCCTAAAAACCCTCCTGCAGGAAAGTAAATAACTACAAC
>CAZTKV010000013.1:0-6228 GCA_964614285.1 uncultured Chitinophaga sp.
TTATGGGAGAAGCCCAATCTTTATATTGAGAATTCGCCTTTATTCAATCTTCCCAAAGTGAAAACACCTTTGGTTATAATGCACAATGATGCTGATGGTGCTGTTCCCTGGTACCAGGGAATTGAATTGTTCACCGCAATGCGCCGTTTGAACAAACAGGTCTGGATGCTGAACTATAATGGAGAAGCACATAACCTCAGGGAGAGAAAGAACCAGAAAGATATTTCTATAAGAGAGCAGCAATACTTTGACTGGTTACTGAAAGGAGAGAAGCCGCCAAAATGGATCACAGAAGGAGTGCCAGCTGTGAAGAAGGGAAAGGATTGGGGCCTGGAATTGGTTAATTAGCTTCACTAGGCGGCAGCGCTGATGATCTTCACCAAACTTCTCTTTGCTACCGGCAATAATGTTTCCTCTAAGGGGAAGCTGAGTTCTGTTTCAATGGAATACACAGCCGGATTTGGTAAGTCTTTCCGGTGGCGAATCAGTTCAGATTTTATTTGTTCATAAGTGCTGCTGATACTGCGGACCCAATTATCAATAAAGGCTGTTTTTATACTGCGGTATTTTTCGTCATGCTTTTCAAAGATAGAAAGACGGTACTGATAGACCCTTGTGCTTTTTACATTACCGCTGCTTAAAAAGAAATATCCTTCCTGCGTATCCAGCGGGATAAGGCCAACTGGTGTAATGTTTATTTTGTCTTCCACAAATTCATATATCTCAGTTCCGTTGCAAATGATACTCTTCATTTTGCCAGCTGAATAGTGAATGATGGTTTCCAATTCCTGCATCAGCTCATCATCTTCTATCATTTGTTCGTATAACAGCTGTAATTTTTCCAATTGGATGCCGGTCATTTTTTTAGGAAAGTGTTCCTGCAAGTATTTTTTATTCTCCCGGAAGGCAACAATGTTATTGTAATGAAAGATGATATCTGCCAGTTGCGGGTAAAGTTTATTCTCGTTAAAATATTTATTGACTTCCTGCAGGTAGGCGAGCAGGGTGTATTTCTTTAATTCAAAATCGATACGGCCTTCGGCGAACCATGTTTCAGATAATGATTTCATAGATGGCGAATTTTGATTACCTAATTTATAAAAAAGATGGGAAGAAAGCAAAGGAAGTTTAACTTTAGAATGTTAAAACAAATACGATGAGAATTTTACTGCTTCTGGTTGCTCTTGCTCTTTTTTCCTGCGGAAACACTATTTACATTGTCCGTCATGCAGAAAAAGCCCCGGTGGAAGCTGGTGCCAGCCAGATGATGGCCACTGATCCGCCATTATCTGATCTCGGAAAGGTGAGGGCCATAGCACTTCGTGATAAACTGAAGGGGAGAAATGTCCACTTTATTTTTTCAACCAATACTAAGCGAACTATAGCGACAGCACAACCGTTGAATGAACTAAGAGGTAATACCCGGATCGATATCTACAGCAGTAAAAAAGATTCGGTTGATGCTTTCATTGAGAGACTTAAAACAATCAGAAAGGGTAATGCACTGGTGGTGGGACATTCTAACACCGTGGATGACATTGTAAATAAGCTTTGCCAAAGAACCGAAATACCTGCTGATCTCAAGGATAACGAATACGATAATTTATTTATTCTGAAACGAAAAGGGAATAGTTATCGTTTTATAAAAGAGAAATACGGAACCAAATCTCCGGATTAGTCCATGCCTCCCGGAACTTTCTCACCGGTTTTCTTTTTCCATTGCATCTCAAAGAGGAAAGAAAGCTGGAGAAAGTTTTTTCCTGTTTCATCATTGATTTTGTAATCAAATTGGTGCAGGTAGCCGGCCTGGATTGTAAATAAATGAGAGAATTCATATCCTCCTCCCACAAACAACCTGTTTCTTTCAAAGTAAGGTGCCAGGTTCGTAAAGAATATTTCGTTGGAAGCAGTCAAATAATAAGTACGAGGTTCAATTTTTTTATTATTCAGAGGCAGAGCAGTATTTAACCTGTACCGGAAGCGGTTACGAAATCCATTACTTGTCCATCTTTGTTCTGCCCTGTAACGATGCTCCAGTTTCAGTCGTTTTTCATATTGCATGATGCTGAATTGAATCCAGCTCCGCCATTCATCATTAACCATTGGGGTTTTGAAATTTCCTCCAGGCAAATAGGTATCAAAAATTCCAAAACCCGCTGAGATGGAAGAAGCTTTACTAATAGCATAACTGGCACCGCCTTTTACCTCATAATAATGGAAATCATCATAAAACCTCAGAGAACGAAGCTGCAGCTCTCCGAACAGATTCCATTTTTCATTAAGGTCAAGTTTTGTATTAATGATATTCCAGGTTCCTGTTTGTGTTGCACCTGTCTGAACAAAAAAAAGAAAAACAAGTAATTGAATGTATTTCATAGCGAATAAGAAGAGCTTCTGAGGTAATCAGAAGCTCTTAAAGATGATGATCAAATAATTAAAATTCTCTTTCAGGATTAAAGTTCTCCAGTTCTTTGGCAACCGCTGTCAGGAAAGTGGCGCCAAGGCTTCCGTCTACAATCCGGTGATCGTAGCTCATGCTCAGGTACATCATGTGACGTATGGCAATGCTGTCGCCTGCCGGTGTTTCTATTACCACCGGTCTTTTTTTAATGGCTCCGACTGCCATGATTGCCACCTGAGGCTGGTTGATAATAGGTGTGCCCATCAGGCTGCCGAATGTTCCAACGTTGGTTAAAGTAAATGTGCCACCTTGTGTATCGTCAGCTTTCAACTTTCCGTTTCTTGCTGCATCTGCTAAGTTATTTACCTGTTTGGCCAGTCCAACCATATTTAACTGATCAGCATTTTTTATCACCGGAACAATCAGGTTACCACTTGGAAGGGCAGTAGCCATGCCAATATTGATATCTTTTTTTACGATGATATTGTTGCCATCGAGTGAGCAGTTGATCAGCGGGAATTTTTTGATGCAACGTACAATAGCTTCAATGAATAAAGGAGTGAAAGTAATCTTTGTTCCTTCTCTTTTTTCAAATTCCTTTTTTACTTTATCTCTCCATTGCACAAGGTTAGTTACGTCTGCTTCGGTAAAACTGGTAACATGCGGGGAAGTTTGTTTGCTGCGCACCATATGGTCGGCAATCAATTTCCGCATACGGTCCATTTCTATAACTTCCACATTACCGGTATAGGTAGTGATTTGCTGGCTGCTGCTTGCTGGTTGATCAGGCTGCACTTTTGCCAGTGGGATCACCATTTCGGAGCTTGTACTTCTGACTTCTGACTTTTGCCCCCCGGACTTTCTTCCGCTCACATACTGCAAAATGTCTTTCTTCGTCACTCTTCCTTCATTGCCTGTTCCGGGTATGGCTTCCAGTTCAGTCATACTTACACCTTCACTGGCTGCAATGTTCAATACAAGAGGAGAATAAAAACGATTGGAAGAACCGTTTGAAGTTGGAGGTTTGAGGTTTGAGGTTTGGTAGCTTATAGTTTCAACAACAACGGCTTCCTGGGTAGGCATATTTGCTGTTTCTTGCAAGGGAGCTGAAACTACAGGAGAAGAGACAACAGGTTCAGCGGCGTTCGTTCTTATACGAGCAATGGTGGTGCCGATAGGAACCACATCATTTACATTAAAAAGAATTTCCTCAATTACACCAGCGGCTGTGCTTGGCACTTCGCTGTCCACCTTATCAGTGGCAATTTCCAGTATTGTTTCATCCATTTGCACAGCGTCACCTGGCTTTTTATGCCATTTCAGCACGGTGGCTTCCATGATACTCTCACCCAGTTTTGGCATTACTAAATCAACAATGGCCATAGTATTTTAATTTGTTTATCAGCGACGGAATAAAGCTCATCACCTGTTGGGTTGCACTTGCCTATCGCAGGCAGGGATGGGCAGGAGACAAGCAATTTTAACCGGCCAAAGGTAATGATTTGCGATAAAAGGCTATCAACTGTTAGCAAGGATAAATTTACGTAGCAAATTCAATGCATTAGCAGCTGTCATCCCGATATTTCGTTGGCGGTCAAACCGGAGATTAAGTTTAAGTGTTTCTGTTTTTTCTTTATTTCCAACCGCAATCCAAACCGTGCCGACCGGCTTTTCATCTGTTCCGCCCTCTGGTCCCATAATACCGGAAGTAGCCAGTGCAAAATCAACATTAAGTTTACTGATAGCACCTTTCACCATTTGCTTTACTGTTTCTTCGCTTACTGCACCAACTGATAGTAAAGTTTCCTGCTTTACTCCCAGTATATTTTCTTTTATTTCATTGGCATAGCTGATCACACTGCCTTTATAATAGGCTGATGAACCGGAAACAGATGTTATTAAATGGGCAATATAACCGCCTGTACAGCTTTCGGCAGTACCCATTGTTTTACCTTTTGCTTTGAGTATCTTGCCAATCACTATTTCCAGCCCTTCGTCTTCGTTGGTGACGAGATAATCTTTCACCAGTTCCTGCAATTTTTCAAAATAGGGCATCAATTCCTTTTCCACTTCCTCTTTATTTTCACCACGGGAGGTCAATCTCAGTTTTACCATACCATAATTAGGCAGGTAAGCCAGTTTGATATGCGATGGGAGAGAAGGTTCAAAATCTTTCAGTAGTTCAGCGATCATCGATTCTCCCTGTCCTGCTGTAAAGGCTGTTTTGTGAACTATGGCCGGCATTTTGAATGCGGATAACAAGTAAGGAACCACTTCATTTACTATGAGACCTTTCATTTCATGCGGTACCCCCGGTAATGATATAAAAACCCTGCCATCCCTTTTAAATAGCATCCCCGGCGCTGTTCCTCTTGCATTATGCAGTACAATACAATTATCCGGTACTTCGGCCTGTTTCAGGTTTCGTTCCAGCATTGGTCCGGGACGACGGAACACTTTTTCAAACAAATATTTTACATGTGCCAGTACTTCTTCATTCACCACCAGTTTGCCACCAAAATATTTACAGAGCAAAGGTTTGGTGATATCATCGGCAGTTGGGCCAAGTCCCCCGGTTATAATAACAATATCAGATTCCTGCCCTTCTTCATCAAGTGCATTCCAGATATCATCATATACGTCACCCACTGCCACCCGGCGTTTCACCCACACACCAATTTTATTCAGCTCCTGGGCGATGAAGGCAGAGTTGGTATCAATAGTCTGGCCGATCAGTAATTCATCGCCGATGGTGATGATGGAACAAAGAACCATGATTAACGGGATTAAGAATTGATTAAGAGGAAAAGAATTAGTTTTAAGCAAAGTTATCAACACATAGCTATGAAAAAAGTTTTCTTACTGGTTGCCGGATTCTTACTGCTGGATTCCGGTATAGTAGCTCAAGCCCTATCGCAGCGATTGCAGAAAGCTTTTGCTGCATTTGAAAAAGACGAGCAACTAAAACATGCTATCAGTTCCTTGTATGTGATAGATGCCAAAACAGGGCAGGTGGTATTTGATAAAAACTCACAGGTGGGATTAGCGCCGGCTTCCACTCAAAAGATTATTACAAGTGTAACGGCTTTTGAGTTGCTCGGGAAGGAGTATACATATAAGACGGAGTTGGGATATGAAGGTAAAGTTGTAAAAGATTCACTTGATGGTTTCATTTTCCTGCGGGGGCATGGAGATCCTACTCTTGGGAGTTGGCGATTTACTTCTACAAAGCCAGAAGTAATAATTACAGATTTTTCGAACCACATTAAAGAAGAAGGTATAAGAAGGATCAGAAATGAATTTTTTGTTGATAATAGAGGGTTTGAAGCGAACAGTATCCCTGATGGATGGATTTGGCAGGACATAGGGAATTATTATGGAGCTGGGGTTTGGCCATTGAATTGGAAAGAAAATCAATTTGAATTATCACTTCAATCAGGCGATGAAATTGGAAGTTATGTTAGTATCAATAAAATGAATGATAGCGAAATCTATGGAGAAACTTTCAATAACGAAGTTAAGGCAGCCAAAAAAGGGAGTGGAGATAATGCCTATATCTATTTACCTATCAGTAACAGTGCTTATTCGGTCAGAGGGACAATTCCTGTTTCAGAAAAAGAATTTAAAATTAGTGGTGCGATTGGCGATGCACATCATTATTTTATAGATGACTTTAGAAGCTATCTGGAGAAAGAAAATATTTTAAATAAGCCCGGCGTTTTGCAATTTTCTATTATTTTGAAAATGGCTTCAGAGGGGAAGGTTTTTTACACCCACTATTCTCCCTCCCTCGATTCCATCATATACTGGTTTAATAAAAAAAGCAT
>CAZTKV010000013.1:6328-8376 GCA_964614285.1 uncultured Chitinophaga sp.
AAAGATGGAAAGGAGTATATCTTCTCCTTCCTGGTGAATAATTATAGTGGTAAATCTTCCCAGCTTGTCGGAAAGATGTATAAGGTGCTGGATGAATTGAAGTAGTGATTGGTCAATAATGAATGGTGAATAGGAAGAAAATCGCTACTTTCAGGGTTAACTACAAACGAAACTAATTACTATGGCTGAACAAAATTTTAAAAACCACAGCCGGCTGGTACCAGGCTTCCACGGTGTTACCTTTTTGTTGATTGTGGCTGGTCTGATCGGTAGTGTTGTCAATCTTTTTCATTCAGATGCTGCTACGCATTATTCTGCCGCATTGCTTGTCGTTGTATTTTTGGCAGTGCTTGGCGTGGCCTGGTATGCGAGGGTCTTTGCTTTAAAGGCACAGGATAGGGCTATCCGGGCAGAAGAGAATTTCCGGCATTTTATTTTAATCGGTAAGCCATTGGATAAGCAATTACGTTTAAGCCAGATCATTGCACTTCGTTTTGCCAGCGATGAGGAGTTTCCTGCTTTGGCAAAAAAAGCCGTGGAAGAGAAACTTTCCCAGAAACAAATTAAGCAAGCTGTTCAGCACTGGAGGGCAGATTACCACCGGGTGTAATCAGAAGCGGAAGCGGTTAAAAAAGCTCATATCCATATTCAGCAGCCAGGGTGAAGCAATAGCAGCAGCCCAGATAAGGAAAATGAAAATTTTGCCGGCGATGGAAACATCCTGTATCAGGTGGCGATGCAGCAGGCTTTGCACCATGGTCATTATTTTTTCTTCCTTATGGCTGTATTCATATGGCGGGGAAGGTGCTACATCTTTGAAAGCCGGATGTTCTTCTATTAATATATTCCTGATCTTCCAGTAATCAGCATCCGGAAGTTCTTCGTATTCAAGATCGGTATTGATATTTTCAGCTTCAATTCTTTTCTCAATATGGCCCACTTTCTTTTCGCCGGCAAGCCGCAGCAGCATCATGGCTGGAAACAATAATAAGGGATAGAATGGAAGCTTGATGGCCAGCAGGCATAAAAAAGCAGCAGATAAAAAAACAAAGACCTTACTCCAGGCACTTTCTTCTTCGAGAAACACCCTGTTCAGCAACTGTCCTCCGTCCAATGGATAAATGGGAAAAAGATTGATCAGGTTAAGAATGATAAACAGAAAACCGATCCTGGAAGAGGAAACATCAAGAAAATATGTTCCCAATCCCTGCTGATCAGCAATCAATAAAGCTGCGCCAATGATTATTCCGGGTAACGGGCCTGCGAGTAATATAACAGCTGATTGTAATTGTGATACTTCTCTTTTGCTGCCTGATACATAAGCTCCGAGTAACGGGATAAAGAAAATACCCAATTCATTGTACCGGTAACATTTCATTGCAATGAAATGCCCGAGTTCATGTATCATCACAATAGCGGTTATAAGTAATAGTATCTTATAACTTGGGAAAATATAGTAACCAATTACCAGGTAGGCGGCAAGACTGATAAATGAACGCAGCCATATATTCGATTTTACTTCCGGCTTTTGGTATTTTGGTGGAATAATAATGGATTCTTCTGATGAAGTAACAGGTTCTTCATTTTTCATCTCTCCGGGAAACTCAGTAAAATTATCCATCAATTAAAATTAGGAAAAATAAGATTGCAGTTTTGCCAGCAATTGGCCGGGCATTGTGGTTTTCTTCATTGTTTTTGCTTCCATAAAGTACAATATGATCTTGCCTATTGCCAGCAGTTCATTTTCTTCATTAAAAACCTCATGGTGAAATTCTATCTTATGATGAGCCGGTAATTCCTTAAGCATAGTTTTTATTGTCAGCAGGTCATCATACTTTGCCGGACGGAGATACCGGCAGTGTACATCCACCACCGGCATTATCACACCCATCTTTTCCATATCAGCATAGGTAAATCCAAGCTGTCGTATAGATTCCGCCCTGGCAGATTCAAAGTAAGGGAAATAGTTGCTGTGATATACCACACCCATTTGGTCAGTTTCTGCGTAGCGTACTCTTACCTGTGTATCAGTTACGAACATAATTATT
>CAZTKV010000013.1:8476-29151 GCA_964614285.1 uncultured Chitinophaga sp.
CCTCTAATAAAAAAAGCTGCTGATTTGAAGTTTATTGCACCTGAAAGAATGAAAAATGTTAAAGCATGCATAATCTCTTACTTATCCACACCTGTTTGGAATGATGTTTGGTCTCCCTTGAAATAATTTGAATATTCGCAACGTTAATCCACCATCGGTTAAAGGACAAATCAATGAAGAATCTAAGTTTACCTGTTTTAGCCATTCTTTTCAGTGTTTCCGTTTCTTCTCAACAGACCCGCTTTTATTCAGACCCCGAAGAAAAATTTAAAGAGGCTAAAGAATATTATCAAAAGGAACAATACAGCCTGGCTTACCCGCTTTTCAGGGAATTAAGGCAATCTGTAAGAGAAACGGATAAGGCTAATACAGCTATTTCTGTACAGGAAATAAATTATTATACGATTGTTTGCGGGTTGAAGCAGGGAGAAGGACGTTCGGAGCAGGAAGCCCAGGAATATATTGATGTGGAGAAGAATGATGCCCGGGTGCAGATGATGAATTATCACCTGGCTGAATTCCACTTCCGCAACGAGCAGTTTGCTGATGCGGCCACCCGGTATGAACAGGCCAATATAGCCAACCTCAGCAACCGGGAAATAGCAGATATGAAATTTCACCAGGGCTATTCTTATTTCACCCTGCAACGGTTTGCTTCTGCCAAACCACTTTTCAACAGCATACGTTCTATTAAGGATGACCCTAATTACCTGGATGCAAATTATTATTATGGATTTCTTGCTTTCAGGGATGGTCAGTACCGGGAGGCTTTGGAAGCTTTTAAAATAGTGGAGAATGAAAAAAATTATGCTACAGTTGTACCTTATTATATAGCACAGATTTATTATGTGCAGGGCAGAAAAGACGAGGCTATTACTTATATACAAAATAAGCTGCAGGCAGGAAGCAGTTCCCAGTATTATGATCTTGAATTAAAGCAGATGCTGGGTCATGCTTACTTTGAAAGAAAAGAATATGCAAAAGCACTTCCGTACCTGGCGGACTTTGTTGGCAGGTCCAAAAAAGTCAGAAGGGAGGATTTATATGAATTGTCGTACAGCTATTACCAGTCCAACCAGTTGGCCAAAGCTATTGACGGTTTCAAACAACTGAGCGGAAAAGATGATTCGTTGAGCCAGCATGCTATGTACCTGCTGGGAGATGCTTATTTAAAAACGGGCCAGAAATCTAATGCAAGAAACGCTTTTTTGTTTTGTTCTTCGAACAGCAGTAACCCGGAGCAAAAGGAGATATCAAAATACCAGTATGCCAAACTTTCATATGAATTAGGTTACCAGGACGAGGCATTGAACAGCCTTAGTTCCTTTTTAGCAGATTATCCCGGTTCAAAATACAATACAGAGGCGAAGGAGTTAATGATCGATGTGCTGGCTAATACCAATAATTATAAAGATGCACAGTCGTTGCTGGAAAGCCTGGCTAAGCCATCAGAGAATGCAAAAAGATTATACCCGAGAATTTTATATGGCCGTTCTACGGAACTAATCAATGATGGAAGGTTGTCAGAAGCAGACGCTTTACTTGATAAAGCATTAAAAGATCCCAATAATGGTTCCGTTCTTCCATTACTGAATTTCTGGAAAGGAGAACTGGCCTATCGCAATAATAAAATAGACGATGCCATAAAGCATTACAATGCTTATGTAAGCGGCGGCTCGCCGGTCAGTGGAGAGGCAAATGCTGCCAATGCCCGATATAACCTCGGGTATTGCTACCTGAGAAAAGAAAACTACCCTGTTGCGCAGACTTTTTTTGAGCCCCTTGGGAGAAATCCTTCTTTGAGTTCTTCTTCTTTTGTGCAGGATGCCTATATCCGTACTGCTGATTGCTATTTTATGCAAAAGGAGTACAGTAAGGCAAAAACACATTATGATAACGTAATTAAATTTTCCTGGCCGGCGGAAGATTATGCTACTTTTCAAAATGCCATGCTGGCGGGTGTCAGAAGTTCATCAGAAAAGATATCACTGATGAACACAATGATGCGAAAATTCCCCACTTCTTCGTTGGTTACTGATGCAAATATGGAAGTGGCCAATACATATATGGGTGATGAACGCTTCCGGGAAGCAATACCTTTTTTGGGTAATGTGATCAAAAACAGTAACAACGCCAGTCTTATTCCACAGGCTTATCTTAAGCTGGGAACTTCTTATTATAACATTGACAATAATACAGAGGCATTAAAACAGTTTAAAACATTGGTTGAAAAATACCCGAATTCGCCTGAGGCGGAGGATGCACTGGATAATGTGAAAACAATTTATGTGGAGGACGGTAAGCCAGGTGAGTATGCCAATTTCATGCGCCAGGCAGGCAGGCCGCTAAGTGTGAGTACCGAAGATTCACTTACGTATGCTGCTGCTGAAAAGCAATATGATGATCAGAATATCAATGCTGCTTTGGCTGCTTTCAATGAGTACCTGCAAAAATTCCCTGATGGTGTTTATGTACTTGACGCCAATTTCAACAGGGCAGAGATATATTATTCAAAAAAGGACTGGAATAATGCAATGGGGGGATATGATGTGGTAGCCGCCAATGCACCAAACAAGTATGCAGAAAGGGCAGTGCTGACTGCAGCCAGAATCAACTTTTTTGAGTTAAAAAATTACCAGAAGGCCGAAGGTTATTATGCACAGCTTAAACAAATAACAGCTAGCCAGGAAAATAAACTGGAGGCTATGCGGGGATTACTGCGTTGCCAGTACCAGTTACAAAAATGGACTGAAGCCGTTGATAATGCCAAAGAGTTGACCGCCGCCAAAGGAAGCAGTGCAGACGATAAATCACTTGCCAATATGGCTATTGCCAAATCCTACCAGGTGGGTGGTGATTATGGTAATGCTATCACTAATTTCAAATCGGTGGTGCAGATCAATAAAGCGGCACTGGCAGCCGAGGCCCGTTATGAAATAGCCAGTTGTTATTTTCAACTGAATAAGTTAACAGATGCTGAAAAATCTGCTTTTGAAACTATCAACAAATCGGGATCTTATGACTATTGGGTAACGAAAGCCTACATCCTGCTTGGAGATGTTTATTATGCCCAGAAAGATTATTTCAACGCAAAAGCTACATTCCAGAGTATTGTAGACAATACATTGAATGCAGAACTGAAAAATGAGGCGCAGGCAAAACTGAATAAAGTAACAGATGAAGAAAGTAAATCGAGTAAGGTTGATAATTAATATCCCGTAATTGAAAACAGAAAGCAACAATGAAACAAGCACTATATAAAGTTTTATTTCTTGGATTTGGAATTGGGTTGGTAAATACTTCATTTGCACAAAAGGATACAACCGGTAAGGGCGGAGTTACTATCGTATCCAGTTTTAAACCGGTATTGCGTGAAGCGGCAAAGATTAATTTTAATGCAACACCTCCTTCCCCCGATACCACTAAAGCAAGACTTAATTACGAGATTCCCAATCAAAACCTCTTGTTGGGGTATCAGCCAGGTTCTTTAAAGCCATTGGCGCTGGCTATTGATTCGGTTGTTAAGTTTGATAACAGCAGTTATATCAAAGCTGGTTTTGGAAGTTTGCGTACTCCTTACATACAAGCTGGTATCAGCCTGGGTGATGGAGAGACAGCCGGACTGAACATTTATGCAAAGCATGTAGCATCTGAAAATAAAAGAGATTTTCAGAAATTCAGCAGTACTAATATTAAGTTATCAGGTTATTTTAAATCGGGTAATAACCTTCAATGGGACGCCGGATTAGGTATGAAGCGGGATAGAACTTATAAGTATGGATATCTCCCGGCAACGCTGGTATTTCCGGCTGATTCGTTAAAACAAAGTTTTCAGACTATCAGTGGAAGAGTGGCTTTTCATAACATCAACAAAACAGAATTTGGATTAACCTATGCTCCGGAGATAAAGATCGATGTATTTACTGACAACTTAAAAAACAGCGAGAGCAATACCGTATTGAATGCGCCTTTACAAAAAACGATCGGAAAAGAGTTTGCAGTAAATCTTGGTATTACTTTCGACCTTACCCGTTTCTCACCTGAGAATAAATCGGCTGTCAACAATACTATGTATTATATCTCACCATCGGTTTTATATAAGACAGCGCAACTTAATATTCAGGCAGGAATTCGTCCGTCATGGGATAATAGTAAGTTTAAAATGTTCCCGAATATACTCGCTGATGTCAGTACACAAGATAAGCGATTCACTTTCCAGGCCGGGTGGACAGGGTATATCCGCAAAACAACTTATCAATACCTGGCCGGACAAAACCCCTGGCTATGGCTGCCTGGCACTCTTCGTAACACATGGATAGAAGAAAGATTTGCAGGATTCAAGGGGACAGCAGGGGATCATTTCAGCTATGCAGCAAAAGTTGGGTTTAATAAATTAAATAACCAGCCCCTTTTCATTAATGATACTTCTGCAGCAGGTGATGGCAAATCTTTCCAGGTTGTGTATGAGGACAAAATGAATGTGGTCAATTTTTCAGGCGAACTGGGGTATAATGTTGGTGAGAAATTTTCTTTGATCACCGGCCTCATCTTTAACCAATATTCAGGATTTCAATCACAGGCAAAAGCCTGGGGTATGATACCATTAGAGTTGAAAACAAATTTGCGGTTACAGATTATAAAAGATCTGTGGTTGAAAACCGATTTATTTGCCTGGAGCGGATCGCAATACCTGAAAAAAGATAATACACCGGCCAAACTGGATGGGGCTTTTGATCTGAATGCCGGGCTTGAATTCAAGATCACCAAAAACATCAATTTGTGGACACAGTTCAATAACCTTTTCAACAAAGAATACCAGCGTTGGAATCAATATCCTGTTTATGGGTTCAACTTTGTCGGCGGAGTCGTATTTTCGTTCGATCAAAAGAACTGATGATGTACGCAGAATTGTATCAATATCTTATACAGCATAAACAATTACCTGTGCCGGGGATCGGCACTTTTTTAGTAGAAAGAATACCCGCTGCTGTTAATTTTCCTGAAAGGAAAATAGAGCCACCTGTTTATGGAGTTTCATTACAACCGGTGAGCAACTCACCTTCAAAGAATTTCTTTATATGGCTTGGTGCTGCTCTGCAGGTATCTGACAGGGAGGCAGTGATCCGTTACAATGATTTTGCTTTTGATTTGAAGAACCAGCTATCTGGTGGTGATATTGTCAACTGGAACGGGGTAGGTCAACTGAGCAAAGGTTTGGCTGGGGACATAAAATTCATTCCACAGGAAAAAAGATCTTTGGAATCATCCGTAAAAGCGGAGAAAGTGATGAGAGAAAAGGCTGAGCATATGGTCAGGGTAGGAGAGGATGAAAAGACCTCTGCCGAGATGACTGAACTGTTGAGTCACACAGATGAAAAGAAATCTTATTGGTGGGCTTATGCATTAATAGTGACTGTTCTTTCGGTTATGTTTATTGGCTGGTATTTTTCTGAGAATGGGATTAGCATGTCGTCCACCTCTAATAGTAAGAAATTAGTTCCGGCAGAAGTGCCAAAAGCAACGTACAAAGCACTGTAACAGGTTTTCATTTTCATTTAATCATTTTGGTTTTACTTTGCTGCTTTCTGTTATGAAGGAGCTGATACATTATACTCATTGCCCGGTTTGCGGATCGGCCGAATTAAAAACTGTTTTATCTGCAAAAGATCATACCGTAAGCGGTGAAAAATTTGCTGTGTCAGAGTGTAATCAGTGTACACTTCGCTTTACACAAGATGTGCCGGATGCGGCATCTATTTCTCCCTATTATAAGTCAGAAAATTATATTTCGCATACCAATACATCGAAAGGACTGATAAATACCCTCTACCAGTCTGTACGGAAAAGAACGCTGAAGCAAAAACAAAGACTGGTTGAAAAGATAACCGGAGTTAAAAATGGGAAGCTACTGGATGTAGGAAGCGGAACCGGCGCCTTTGCCAGTGAAATGAAACGAAATGGCTGGGGGGTAACCGGGCTTGAACCAGATGAAGATGCCAGGAAAGTAGCGAAAGAATCGTTTAATATTGAACTTTCCGATATCAGTCAATTCTACCAGTTACCAGATAGTAGTTTTGACGCTATCACTTTTTGGCATGTGCTGGAGCATGTGCATGAGTTGCAGGCATATATGGCAAAACTTAAAACCTTGTTGACAGAAAAAGGAAGATTGTTTATTGCGGTACCTAACTACACTTCGAAAGATGCTTCTATTTATCATGAATATTGGGCGGCATATGATGTGCCGAGACATTTGTACCATTTTTCACCCCAATCTATGAAAGTGCTGGTAGAAAAACACGGTATGAAGTTATTGCTGCAGAAGCCTATGTGGTATGACAGTTTTTATGTTTCTATGCTAAGCAGTAAATATAAAAGCGGGAAAACAAATCTTATTACTGCCTTTTTTAATGGGCTTCTTTCTAACAGTATAGCATTGGGTGATGTTAAAAAATGCAGTTCGGTGATTTATATTATCGGCAAATAATTATTGGCCAAACTGTACTTCATATAATTCCGGCCACCATTTGCCGGTTATATAGATTTTTTTAGCCGCTGGGTCATAAGCAATGCCATTCGGTACTTCTGCATTTGGATCTAAGGCTTTTGCCCTGTCCCACATTTGTGTAAGATCTGCTTTGGCAACGATCTCGCCTGTATTCGGGTTGATTTTGAAAATATAGGGATAGGTATATTGATTGGCATATACAAACCCGTCAATATATTCCAGTTCATTCAGGTTGAAAGTAGGACTTCCGGCTTCTGTAACGGTTTGTGTTTTGGTCAGTTTAAATGTAGAAGGCTCGTAGTAAAAAAGGTCTCCACTGCCATTACTGGCAATAAGACTTTTGCCATCTGTTGTTAACCCCCATCCTTCGATGTCGATAGAGAATTCTTTTATTTTTTTGAAATCTTTCAGTGCATAAACAAAAACGGTTTTTTCTTTCCAGGTAAGCTGATAGATTGTATCATTTAAAATAGTAACACCTTCTCCGAAAAATTTAGGATCAAGCGATATTTCCTGTTGACTTTTACCTGTCTTCAGATCTACTTTTTTTAATTTCGATTTACCATAGTTTCCTGTTCCCTCATATAATTCGCCATTATAGATCAGTAAACCTTGTGTGTATGAGGAAGTGTCATGCGGATAAGTGCCCACTATAGAATAGCTCATACTTTTTGGCGCATTGGCGGGCGGAGTATCAGCAGGTTTATCTTCATTTTTACAGGCCGTCAGCGAAAAAAGAGCGGCCAAAAAAAATAATTTCTTCATGTGATGATGCGATGGATTTCTGCAAAAATAGGCACCAGCAGCGGGTTTGGCTGTTAAAGATTTAAAAAGAGTGTTTTGATATAGGGAAAATACGGTAGTTGTTTGTATATGAATATTGGAATAAAAGATTATATTTGACTTTCTAACCTTGTTCGTCGAAAACTTCATTTCTGAATCGTATCCCTGAGACGCCTTTTCATTTCCCAATAATCCTTTACTATTTCCAATTTCGCATGAATGACACATGGCATTAATGCTATGGCCATACCTCAAAGAAAAAACAATTTGGAACTATGAAGGCGGGAAGTATTATTGTATTCTTCTTACTGGCATTAACCAGCAGCCAGCTGAAAGCTCAGATGAACTGTGCCACAACTTCCTATAGCCGGGAGAAAATGAAGAACAATCTTTCCCTGGCTGATAATATCAAATCTATAGAACGGTTTACTCAACAGATCATAGAAAGCCAAACGACAAGCCGGATTGAAAGCAGTGTGATCAAAATTCCGGTAGTGGTTCATATTCTTTATCATAGCCCTTCAGAAAAAGTAAATGATGCTGCAGTTGCTGCCCAACTGGAAATTCTTAATGAATGTTTCCGGAGGTTGAATGTTGATGCAGCTAATACCCCGGAACGCTTTAAACCGGTTGCAGCCGATTGTGAAATTGAATTCCAACTGGCAACTTCTGATCCCTTCAAAAGATATACAAGTGGTATCGTTCGCAAATACACTCCGGTTACCAAGTGGACGATGGATGATAAAATGAAGTTTTCAGCCGAGATGGGCGATGATGCATGGGATACCAAAAGCTATCTGAATATATGGGTCTGTAATATGGAAAAATTTGCAGGCTATTCCAGTGTGCTTGGAGGGCCTGAAAATGTGGATGGGATTGTGATGGGCTTAGCGGCCTTTACCGAATCAGGTAATAAGACTATTGTGCATGAAGCAGGACATTGGCTGGGCCTGAAGCATCTCTGGGGTGATGAATACTGCGGTGATGATGGAGTGGAAGATACCCCCAAACAAGCCAGCTATACAACAGGTTGTCCTACAAACATCAGAATTACCTGCGGGAACGGACCAAATGGGGATATGTACAGCAACTATATGGATTTTACCAACGATGCCTGTACTAATCTTTTCACAGAAGGACAGAAAGCAAGGATGAGAGCTTTGTTTGTAGCAGGAGCTGCGAGGAACTCAATAATGTATTCAAAAGGATTGGATGACCCGTTGATATTTGAGATTCCTTTGCCGGAGCAAGATCCAAAATGGCTAGAGGCAAGACTCTACCCAAATCCTGCTACTACTACCATGATGCTTGATTTGTCATATGACATCCGGTGGGTGGGTAAAACAATTTTTATTACCAATGCACTGGGGCAAAATGTTATGAATGTGGCGATTACGTCAAAAAATCAGCAAATTAATGTGAGCAGCCTGCAACCCGGTCTGTATTTCCTTGCAGCGAAAAAGGAAGATGGGGAGTCTATAAAAATGAAGTTTGTAAAATTGTAATAGTCGCAACCAAGATATATACTAACGGCAAGCAAAGGAGTCGCTGAATAAGCGGCTCTTTTTTATTCTACGGGAATGAATAATAGCAGCAACTGTAAGAACAAGAGCTTTCTCTTTCATGATATATATTGAAAAAGGGTCACCAGTTTTCTGGTTACCCTTTCCATTTTTTAGTTATAATTCTTTTTATATATGAATTGCTTCTCCGTAAGCCACTTCAATCGCATCTTTGATGCTTTCGCTGATGGTCGGATGGGGGTGAATAGCGTTCAGCACCTCATGATAAGTAGTTTCCAGTTTCCGGGCTGTTACTGTTTCAGATATCATTTCTGTCACATTATATCCTATCATATGGGTACCGAGCCATTCGCCGTATTTAGCATCAAAAATAACTTTGATAAACCCCTCGGTATGGCCGGCAGCCGATGCTTTACCACTGGCACTTAACGGGAATTTACCCACTTTCACTTCAAAGCCTGCTTCCTTTGCCTGTTTTTCTGTGTAACCAACAGAAGCTATCTCCGGAACACAATATGTACAACCCGGAATATTATTGTAATCAATTGCTTCTGGCTGATGATGATATTTTTTCTCATTATATGCGATCGCTTCCACACAAACAATACCTTCTTTGCTTGCAACGTGGGCCAATGCCTGACCGGGTGAGCAATCGCCGATAGCATATACACCGGGTACATTTGTTTGTCCATATTTATCAACCATAATGCGCCCCTTATCTGTTTTGATGCCCAATTCTTCCAGGCCAATACCTTCGATATTTGCTGCCACACCAACAGCACTGAGTAACACATCCGCTTCCAGTATTACTTCACCGGAGGCAGTCTTCACTTTAGCTTTTACTCCATTACCGGCAGTATCAACAGAAGTTACTTCACTGCTTGTCATAATTGTGATCCCATTCTTTTTGTATTGCTTTTCCAGTTCTTTTGATATTTCCTCGTCTTCAACAGGAACGATACGGGGCAGAAATTCAACAATAGTCACTTTTGTTCCCATACTGTTATAGAAATATGCAAACTCCACTCCGATAGCACCGCTTCCCACTACGATCATTGATTTTGGCATTTCCTGTAAGACCATTGCTTCACGATAACCGATGATCTTCTTGCCATCAATCGGCATAGCGGGCAATTGGCGGCTGCGTCCGCCAGTAGCAATAATGGTATGTTTGGCTTCTACTATTTGTTTTTTGCCATCCTTATCGGTTACTTCCAGTTTACCTTTCGCTACCAGTTTGCCAAATCCCATTATTACATCGATCTTGTTCTTCTTCATCAGGAACTGCACACCCTTGCTCATTTTATCAGCTACACCACGGCTTCTTTTAATAATTGCATCAAACTGGGGAGTTCCACTGGCTTCGATACCAAAATCCTTTGCATGTTTGATATATTCATTCACCTGGGCACTTTTCAATAAAGCTTTAGTAGGAATACAACCCCAGTTGAGGCAAATACCCCCGAGGCTTTCCTTTTCAATTACTGCTGTTTTAAAACCTAACTGAGCAGCCCGTATCGCCGCTACATAACCGCCGGGGCCACTACCAAGAACAACTACATCGTATGCCATATTTTATTGATTAGTTGGTAAATAATTTGAATAATAACGAGGAGCGAAGTTATCTGAAAAGAGGCAATTAGGCAAAAAGCTCCCTAACCCGCAGCCCATCTGCTTTTACTGCCGCTGAAGGAAAAGAAACCCGCCAAATGTATTTCTCATACTATTTTAGCACCTGATTCTGATACATGAGAATAATCTTTACTTTTTTTATCCTTGTTATTTGCTTTTACGATGGCCTGGGGCAACCCGACGCCGGAAGATATATCCGGATAACCATACAAAATGAAACCCGCCTCGGTCTTGCCAATGCCACAGTCACTTTGTTTAAGAATGATTCGACAATAGCTAAAACAGCTATTACAGATTCTTCAGGATTGGCTGATTTCAATGGAATTTTGCCGGGAAATTATTCTATCCGTGTGCGGCTGATCGGCTATCAGAATGGAGGTATATCAATGATAGACCTCTATAAAAATTCATCCGTCAGTGAAACTATCATTCTTAAACCGGAGGATGGATTATTGCAGGATGTAACAATTACCAGTAAAAAACCATTTGTGCAGTTTCTGCCCGATAAAACGGTGGTAAATGTAGAGGCTGGTATCACTAATGCAGGTGCCACTGCTATGGAAGTACTGGAAAAATCTCCCGGAATTACCATTGGGAGAGACGGTACGATCAGCATGAAAGGAAAGCCACAAGTAATGGTTTTAATTGACGGTAAACAAACCCAACTAAACGGAGCTGAACTGCAGGCCTATCTTTCCGGTCTCAGTGCTTCACAGATTGATGTAATTGAACTCATAGATAATCCGGGTGCGAAGTTTGACGCAGCAGGTAATGCCGGGATCATTAATATCAGGACAAAAAAGAACAGGCAAAAAGGTTTCAATGGATCATTGAGCGTCAGTTTAGGACAAGGCTTTTATACAAAGAGTAATAACAGCTTTACATTTAACTACAGAACCGGTAAGGTTAATTTATTTGCTAATTATAGTATGAGGGCCGGTTATGAAAAGATGAACATGTATGCCCTTCGCAAGTATTTTAATACAAGCGGTGCTGATTCGCTTTTACTTGATCAGCCCAATTTCACAAAAACAAATATAACTGCACATAACATAAAAGCCGGGGCAGATTTTTTTGTAAGCCCGAAAACTACATTGACGCTGGTATTTACGGGAAATCTTAACAAACGTAATGTAAGCAGTGTCAGTACCATCGACTGGATGTCTCCTTCATATGTGATCGATTCAACCATCAATACATGGGGTACCAGGTATACAAGATTTGAGAGAGCCGGAGTTAATTTTAATGCCAGGCATAGCTTCAGCAGCAATAGCGAATTATCTGCTGATATTGACTTTATTAAATTCGATATTGAAGGAGGACAAAATTTTCAGACACAGGTAGATGCACCGGGCAGCGTGGTATACATAACCAGGGGTAACATTCCCTCGGCTTTGAACATTTTTGCTGCTAAGGTTGACTATTCGAAAAGATATAAGCAGCTACTTTTCGAAACAGGGCTGAAAACTGCCAGCACAAAGACAGATAACCTGGCACAGTATTACTATTTTGATGGAAGTTCCTGGCAAGATGACTTTAGCCGCAGTAATCACTTTTTGTACGATGAAAAGATTCATTCCGGATATGCCAGCCTCGATGCTGAAAAAGGCAAGTGGCATTGGCAGACCGGCCTTCGGTATGAGTTAACTTCTTACCGGGCCAACCAGCTTGGCAACACCGTGGTAAAAGATTCATCCTTTAACAGAAATTATGGCAGCCTTTTCCCATCCGCTTTTATTTCATATAATGCAGATAGCATTAATAATTTCACGTTGCGGTTTGGAAGAAGAATCGACAGACCCCAATTTCAAAACCTGAACCCATTCCTTGTCACTATTAACAAGTATACTTTTGAAAGTGGAAACCCTTTCATCCGGCCGCAGTATACATGGAATACGGAACTCGTGTACACATATAAACAAATGCTGTCTGCAGGTGTTTCTTATGGCTACCTGAAGGATTATTTTTCACAACTATTTGTGATTGATTCTAACAGCAGCAATGTAAACAAGAACATTATAATTTATACAAGAGGTAATGTTGGGAAATTTCACAATTTCGGGATGACTGCAAGTTTGCAACTGCCTGTTACAAACTGGTGGAGGATGACATCGGTGGTTGTTTACAATCATAAAATTATCCAGGGCTTTGTCTGGGCCCCATACAAGGCTGTAATTAACCAGGTTAATATCAGCCTGAATAATCAGTTCCAATTCAAAAAAGGATGGTCGGCTGAGTTGAGCGGGTACTATCTCTCAAACAGCCAGATTGATCTGCAGGAAGTACTAACACCTCAAGGAGAGATGTCGGCCGGCGTTTCAAAACAGGTGCTTAAGAACAGGGCCACTATCCGGCTGACAATCAGGGATATTCTGTATACTCAGAATTATTCGGGGTATTCAAAGTTTGAAAACTCTGATGAGCCTTTCAAAGTGAAATGGGATTCCCGTGTAGCGAGGGTTACCTTTAGCTGGAGGTTTGGAAAGGCCATGAAGCAGCCAAAACGATCAGGCGGGGGTGCAGATGATGAAATTAACCGGGTTGGAACAGGTAACTGACCAGTTTTGGAGTTGAAAATCAACAGGGACTGGTTTTACAGGGATTTTCAACAGATGGGTAAAAAAAACTCAAAATACGGTCAGAAATCTGCGTTGTTTCCCCTACCTTTGCCGTCCCAAAATTTGTATCAATCATGGCAAGAGTATGTCAGGTAACAGGTAAAACGCCGATAGGAGGAAACAAGGTTTCTCACTCCAATATCAAAACAAAGCGTCGTTTTCTGCCCAATTTGCAGAAAAAGAAATTTTACCTTGCTGAAGAGGATAAATGGATAACGTTGAAATTATCAACTGAAGCGATCCGTACTATCAATAAGAACGGTTTGTACAGTGTGGTGAAACAACTGAGAGCAAAAGGAGAAAAAATCTAACTTTTTAAAGTCTTATAATCATGGCAAAGAAAGGCAACCGTGTACAAGTAATCCTGGAATGCACTGAGCACAAAACAAGTGGTCAGCCTGGTACCAGCCGTTATATCACGGTGAAAAACAAAAAGAACAACCCGGAACGTCTGGAGTTGAAAAAGTTCAACCCGATTTTGAAAAAAGTAACTGTTCATAAAGAAATCAAGTAATCATGGCAAAAGCAGCAAAAACGGCGATTAAGAAAGACCCTAAGCAGGCCGCAGAAGCGAAGAACTATACCAAAGTTATCAAGGCTGTACGCAGTCCTAAATCAGGTGCCTACACTTTCAAAGAGCAAATGGTTCACAAAGACAAAGTGAAGGATTTCTTAGCTCAGAAATAATCGGGCCGTTCAAAACGTATTCAAAAGCTATTCGTCTCTAACGGATGGCTTTTGTTGTTTAATGAAAATTGTCAGTAATGGGATTTTTTAATAAACTGTTCGGAAAAAAAGAAAAGGAAAGCCTGGACGAAGGTTTGAAGAAAACCAAGGAAGGCTTTTTGTCTAAAATAACCAAAGCCATTGCCGGCAAGAGTACGGTAGATGAAGAGGTGCTGGATAACCTGGAAGAAGCATTGGTGAGTGCGGATGTTGGTATTGAAACCACGGTAAAGATCATTGAGCGGATAGAAAAGAGAGTATCAAAAGACAAGTACCTTAACTCGGGAGAGCTGAATAAAATGTTGCAGGAGGAAATAGAGTTAATGCTGATAGACGCCCCTGAGTCAAATAGTTATGCTTTTGATTCTGAGCTGCCGGCGAAACCTTACATAATACTTGTTGTGGGTGTCAATGGTGTCGGAAAGACAACTACCATCGGAAAGCTCGCTTACAATTTTAAAAAGGCCGGGAAGGAAGTATTACTGGGTGCGGCTGATACTTTTCGGGCTGCTGCTGTTGATCAACTCACTATCTGGAGTGAAAGAGTTGATGTGCCGATTGTAAAGCAAGCGATGGGAAGTGACCCCGCTGCTGTGGCTTTTGATACCGTGCAAAGTGCTGTTGCCAAACAAAGCGACGTGGTGCTGATTGATACAGCAGGTCGTCTGCACAACAAAGCTCACCTGATGGATGAACTGAGCAAGATCAAAAGAGTTATTCAAAAGACAATTCCGGATGCTCCGCATGAAGTATTGCTGGTATTGGATGGTAGTACAGGACAGAATGCACTGGAGCAGGCAAAACATTTCACTGCTGCCACAGATGTAACGGCATTAGCAATAACCAAGCTGGATGGTACCGCAAAAGGTGGAGTGGTGCTGGCTATAGCCAACCAGTTTAAGATACCGGTGAAGTTTATTGGAGTAGGTGAAAAAATGGAAGATCTGCTGGTATTCGACAAGCATGAATTTGTGGACAGCTTATTTAATCTTGAAAGAAAAGATGTATAGTGAAGACAAAGAAATTACATAAGGATAAGGTCAATATCATTACTCTTGGCTGCAGTAAGAATATGGTGGATAGCGAAGTACTGAGTGGTCAGTTGAAGGCAAATGATATTGATGTAGTGCATGAAAATATGAAGCTTGATCATAATATTGTGGTAGTGAATACCTGTGGATTTATCGATAAGGCAAAAGAAGAAAGTATCAACACTATTCTTGACCAGGTGGAATTGAAACGAAGAGGTAAGCTGGATAAAGTGTATGTGACCGGTTGTTTAAGTGAACGGTACAAGAATAACCTGGAAGCTGAGATACCCGAAGTAGATGCTTATTTCGGCACTATGGAACTTCCATTGATATTAAAACAATTTGAAGCAGATTATAAAACGGAACTGGTAGGTGAAAGATTACTGGCTACACCACAGCATTATGCCTACATGAAGATATCTGAGGGGTGTAACCGTACCTGCTCTTTCTGTGCTATTCCATTGATGAGAGGACAGCACATTAGCAAGCCGATAGAAGAACTGGTAAAAGAAGCCGAGGGTTTGGTAAAGAAAGGTGTTAAGGAAGTAATGCTCATTGCTCAGGAGCTCACTTACTACGGTCTTGATATTTATAAGAAAAGGATGTTGGGGGATCTGATGCAGCGCCTGGCTGATGTAAAGGGGTTAGAATGGATCCGTTTGCATTATGCATATCCATCTAAATTTCCATTGGAAGTGCTGGATGTGATGCGGGAAAGAGAAAATATCTGTAACTATCTCGATATGCCCTTGCAACATGCGGCGAATAACATGCTGAAAGCAATGAAAAGGCAGATAACCCGTGAGGAAATGGAAGAGTTAACTGTTGCCATCAGGGGAAAAGTACCAGGTATTTGTTTACGCACCACATTGATCGCCGGCTTTCCGGGAGAAACAGAGGATGATGTGGAAGAACTGAAAGGTTTTTTACAGCGTCAGCGATTTGACCGGGTAGGTATCTTCACTTATTCGCATGAAGAAGGTACCTCTGCACATGACCTGGCAGATGATGTTCCGGCAGAGGAAAAAGAAAGAAGGGCGCAGGAGATCATGGAAGTACAACAGGAAATTTCTTTTGAACTGAACCAGGAAAAAGTAGGTAAAGTTTTTAAAACACTTATTGATAAAAAAGAAGCCGGCCGTTACCTGGGCCGTACAGAGTTTGATTCTGTTGAAGTGGATAATGAAGTCGTAATACACTCAGCTAAAAAACTTCCCATTGGTGAATTCGTAAATGTAAAGATCACCAAAGCTTACGACTATGATCTCGAAGGAGAAGTGGTAAATAAGGAATAGTGACAATTCACAAAAGTCTTTTCCTACCTTTATGGTGTAATTGCTTGCTATGAAGAAATACATTTCTTTAGGAGGTGTTCTATTCCTTTCTGTACTTGTTTTCTCACAGGGGCAGGAAAATCAGGTTAATACATTTGAAGTACACTCAAAGGGAAACCAGGTGTTTTCTGTTTTGGCTCTTAAGAAGTTTTCTTTGCCTTTACCTGAGAGGGCAACAATTTCTGAAACACATAATGGTGCCAGACTTTTTATTACTTCTGTAAAAGGGGCTAAACTAAATGGTGCCTGGCAAAGTTGGTATCCGACAGGAGTGTTGTGTGATTCAGGCCGGTTAGTAAATAACTTGCCGGATGGGGAATGGAAGCATTGGAACGAAAAAGGGGAGTTGCTGGCTGTCCGCCACTATAGTGTTGATAAATTTCAGCGGGTTACTGACGAAATGCTTCGGTATAACCCCAAACGAAGTTTCTTTTACTTAAGTGAGCTATACCAAAAAGACAAACAAGCTGCGATAAATTATCTTGATGCTGCATATTCATTTCCTTCACGCAGGTCGGAGCCTGTTTATTCTTTGAGGCAACTGGTAATCTCCAATATTTCAAAAAGTGATAACTACAAACCAGTTTTTGAACAATGTCTGCAGGATGGACTATACATGAATTTTTTTCCGGGTGGTGTTATAAAGGATTCCGGTTATTATAAGAATGGAGTGAGAACGGGAAAATGGATCCATCGTGATTCTGCGGATGGTTACTGGTACCAGGGAGCTTATCAGAATAATATCAAAATCAAGGAATGGAAATGCTATGATAAGAATAATAAACTACTAGAGTTGATTTTTTTCGACAATAAGGGGCATATCAACTGGCGAAAAAAAATTAACAGGTAGGAAAATCATAAACAGAGTTAACTGTTTTAGAATCCCTGCCTGTTAATTAGATAACCGTCCTATAATTAATTAATCATCGTCATCTTTTTCCTGTTCTTTAACTTCCTTGCCAGTGGCATCCTTTTCTTTTGTATTGATTGAATTGCCATTCTGTAACTCACTGTGTCTTATCAATCCACCCAAATGGGCAGTTTGTGCCATAAATCCGAATGAAGCGAGGGAAAGGAGCAGTACTCCTGCAAAAAGAAGTTTTGCAATTCCTGTATTTTTCTTTAGAAATATTGCCAGAAGTGCAATGACGCCGGTGATAATGATTATTATAAGCGATATTTTAGCCATGTCCTCATGTTCTTCAATCGCATTTTCATTGACATCCGGTAAATTTTCTACCAGTTCTTCAGTTCCTTCGCCGGTTAAAAAAACAGGAACTGTAAAAAGTGCTGCTGCTATAAGAAAATACAAAGAAAGGTTTTTGAAAGAGTCATTTTTTTTGATCATTCCCAGTATAAGTATTACACCTCCGATAATGGACAGGAATAAAGGGGCATGGTTCAATGCCAGATGAATTTGTGCTGCATTCATAATTATATTTTTTAAATAAATTAATAGTAACCGATAGTAGTATTTAATTACTATCAAAATTGTAAAAGGCTGTCAGATAGCCTGGGGCGGATGAAATACAGCATAAGACCGGCCACATGGTTCTCCTTCGGGGTGAGAAGACCTTATTATTTGCGGAATTATTGATAATAATTCTTCTGTTTCATAACGAAATGGAATTATTGTTATATCAACATGGTTGATAGCTTCGAAATTTTTAAACGGGAGTTGATTGTCGTCGCTGTCATCATTATCTATCGGATGATCCTGCGAATAATGAAGCACAAGAAAGTCAAGTAAAGAAAGCGATTTATCCTGCTTTTTGTGTACCTGAAAATGTTTCAATAGTACAGGCAATTTCATAAACTGGTGCAATTCTGTACTGCTTAGTAAAAAACAAGAGATAAATATAGTAAACAGGATTTTCTGCAAGACTTGAATTTGCCTCAAATTATAATTAGTATTCAACAAGAAACATGATTGTTGTCAGAATATTGAAGTAAGTGTCAAAAAAATAAGTTAATGTTACTGGTTATCCTGCCACTGAAACCCCAATCAGTTTGCCGATTCCAAATGTGATGGCAGCAGCAGCCAGCCCAAAAATTACTTGCCTGAAACCGGAGAACCAAATACTCTTACCGGTAAACAGTGTAATGGCAGCGCCAATAATAAATAATCCAACTGCACTTGCAGCTGTACTTAATAATATCGCATTGATACCACTTAGGAACATAAACGGGAAAACGGGAATAATGGCCCCGATGGCGAATAAAAAGAAAGAATACAGGGCAGCCTCAAATGCTGAACCTTTAAGTTCTTCTGCATTAATACCGAGTTCCTCTTTAACCAGCAACTCATGGGCATGTTCCGGATTTCTTATAATTTCTTTAGCCATTTCCATTGCCTGTTCTGCCGGAATACCTTTGGCTTTATAGATCAGTTCCAGTTCTTTCATCTCGTTTTCGGGATGTGTTTCCAATTCTTCCATTTCAATCTGCATCTGGTTTTCATATAGTTCCTGTGAACTTTTTACAGAAATCCATTCACCTAATGCCATGGAGAGTGCACCTGCCAATAAGCCGGCCAGGCCTGCTAACAATACCCCTTCCTGTCCCGCAGTTGCACCCGCCACTCCCATAACCAGGCTAAAGTTTGACACCAATCCATCGTTTCCGCCGAGTACTGCAGCTCTTAGCGCATTGCCACCAACAGATCGGTGCCGGCTTTCAAAACGGGCAATGGAACTGCCGGAAATTTCTGATTGCTCTATAATGTTGCGGAGTACTTTAATATGATTGACCTCTGTGCCTGTAATGGGTTGTTTGTTTTTTTTCTTCAGATTGATTATTGAATTGGAGAGACTTTTCTCCGTATCCATCAAAACACCCAGTACATAATCATAGCCAAATATCTTTCCAATACGATTTAATGTTTTAGCCCGAAAAGAGGGGCGAGGCATTTTATCCGGTGATAAGTTCAACTTTTTCAGAAAGGCATCTGCATGGCCAGTTTCAATTTCACTCATTTGGCGAAAAATTTCTGCTACCTCTTTATTTTCCTCATGTTCGGCGAGTTTATTATACAGATAACCAGCATCTACTTCTGTTTGGATACTTCTGAGGTCGGGCATCGTTATTAGTTTATTGAATTTATCTAAGGTATTCTATTTAATCTGTGTTTTTAGTTGATTCACAATTTTTCTTGCTTCTTCCATTTTACCAGATGGCACAGGTATTCTTATAATTTCCTGCTGGCTTGCCTGCAGGGTGGGAAATTCAAATATAATGTGCAATACCGGAATGGCTGATTCAGTATAGATATCAACTGCTGTCAGATGGGCACCTGCTTGTGTCCATGTGTGGAAAGTGCCCCCAACAAAAGCGGACGTATTGCCGATATAGACCTCATGAATCCCCTTTTTAAGGCTATTGCTGCGAATACGGGGAGCCAGAAATGCCACAATGGTCAGGAGTAGTATAATACCTGCAATGATCAAAATGAAAAGATTGTCACGGTATACTAAAAGAAGTAATGCGCAAACTACGATAGAAATAATAATTACAAGTCGCAACGTTGCTTTGTTTACAGCGATCATTTCTTTCAGGTCTTCTTTGATAAAGTCATTCCATTCCTGGTCAGTATAAGTCCAGTGAGCCAGTGGATTTAAATTACTGATAAGCCTGTTAAATTCCCTGGCTCTTGGTATATAAACGATAGCTGTTACAACTGCGGATAAGGCAAGAAATCCGAATATAACAATTAGAGCATAACCGCCATCCATTCCATCCAGTCCACTGTAGCCGGTAATAAAGGCTCCGGCAACCATCAATACTGCGATGATTATAACATTCCTGACCACTCTTCGTGGTTTGTTAATGATCTTATTTAATGTTTCTGTTTCGTCCATGTTTCAGGGTTGTTTTATGTTGATTTCTCCATCCCAGCCAAACTGAACATATTGTTTTATACCTGAAGTAGTCAGTGTCTTATTCTGAGTGGTTCCCCTGCTGCTGATCCTGATAGAAACATTCAATGGTAAACCTGCAAACTCGAATTTCCCATTACTGGTACTATTAACAGTTTTTGTAATTGTTTTACCGCTATATGTATAAGTAATCGTTACGGCTGTACTTGGTAATGGCACACCTTCCAGGTCATAGGGGTTGTTTTTCCCTGCTTCTTCTTTGGTTTTAAAAACTGTTCCATACAAAATGCCGGTGTTGTTCACAACGCCATTTTCATTTCCCTGTCCTGTTGTGGAGGAAGGTGAAGCAGTGGGGCTTTCTTCTGCAGGAAGAGTAATGGTAATTTTAATTGTCTTGCCGGAAGCGAGATCAGTTGTAATGGTCTTATGATGACGATTATTATACGATGCTGAAACACTTACCATGCCTGCCGGCACATTATTTAAAATGAACTCTCCTTTACTATTTGCAGTTGTATTAATAATGCCACCTGCACTAATACTGGCACCATTCGCAGGTTGCCCATCGGGCCGGTAAACAATTCCGGTAATAGTACCTGTATAAGCGTATGCAGTAGGATTGATTATTAATCTGACAAAATCAAC
>CAZTKV010000014.1:0-1566 GCA_964614285.1 uncultured Chitinophaga sp.
GTCAGGCCGATTCTAAAGGAAGAACATTTTAACCAGAACTAAAATGAAAAGAAGTTTAGTTATAGCAAATAGACTTCGGGAAGTACTACTCAACAGACATTGGATTGCAAACACGAATTATAAGGAACAATTATCAAATGTAAATTGGGAACAAGCAACTCAAAAAGTAGACAACTTAAACACAATTGCTGCCTTGATCTTTCATATAAATTATTATTTGAGAGGACTGTTGCAGGTATTTAATGGCGGAAGACTTGAAATTAGTGATAAGTATAGTTTTGATCTTCCTCCTATTCACTCTGAAGCGGATTGGAATAAATTAGTTAATGAGTTTTTGAACAATTCTGAAACATTTGCAAGTCAGGTGGAGAATTTTTCAGATGATATGCTTGACATGCCTTTTGTAGATGAAAAATATGGCACTTACTTGCGGAATATTGAAGGAGTTATCGAGCACAGCTATTATCATTTAGGACAAATTTCATTGATAAAGAAAATGATAACTCATAAATAGCCGGCCGCTGACAAAGCATTTCCGCAACCCGGGCTGATATTCTCCGTAGAAATATTTGTGCTTTGTATAAACTTTGGTGCTAAAAATCCTGCCCTTCATCAAGCCGTTAACCGTTATTTCCTCTCCAAAAAAATCTCTGCCATCATACACCGTACACTGCCGCCTTCTACCTGTTCAATCGTGGGCACAGCAACAGGTAAGAGTTGGGCAAAAGCTTCCAGCATTTGCTTTTGTTCCTTTCTTAATGAATCAAAGGCTGTCTGACTTAGTACTAAAACATTTTCCGCTTTTTTGTTTTTTACTTCCAGCATATTGCCGGCAAATGCATGCATCTGCTCCCGGGTAATGGGGATGATAGTATAGCCGGTTGATTCCAGCAGCTGTCGCACAGCTATCAGTTCCCATTCTTCTTCTATTGCTTCTTCGCAGAGTACACAAAATGCTGAACCCAGCGCCATCATCACATTGGTATGGTAAACGGGCTGTCCGTTCTTATCTGTGGCCAGGAACACAATAGCCTGGTAGTTGTTGGTAGCCGCATATTTTTCCAGTACCGAGAGGTTGGTTCTTTCCGACACAGCGGCATAGATCATCTTGTTGTTGTGGTCGATCACCATACTGCCCGTGCCTTCCAGGAAACGTCCTTCTGCTTCATATTCACTCCAGTCCTGCACATTTTTTACTACAAAATGGCGGGCAAGCTGCTGCAGTATATCATCTCTTTTCTCCGCTCTCCTGTTTGGTGCATACATAGGAAATACAGACAAGGTTCCGTTGGGTGAGGTGCTGAGCCAGTTGTTGGGAAAAATGGCATCTGGCTTGGGCGGTTCTTTTGTGTCATCAATTACCAGCACATCAACTTCTTCATTCCGGAGCAGCTGCACCATATTATCAAATTCTGCCAGCGCTTTTTGCTGCAATACTTCTTTGCTGATGCCGGGATTGGTTTGAAAATAATTATTTGCCGCCGTTTCTTCATTAAAACCAAAGGCTGCAGGACGAATCATTAATATAGTAGTAGCGGGTGGCAACAGGTGCTGTTAATATTTTTC
>CAZTKV010000014.1:1666-4159 GCA_964614285.1 uncultured Chitinophaga sp.
CTGTCCTTTTCTGTTACAATATTTCCGGCGTCATGTGTATTCAACCATATCTCCACGGTATTCCATACATTGGTCCACAGGGGATGATGATCTATTTTCTCCGCTTCCATGGCTACCCTTGTCATAAATGCAAAAGCTTCGCTGAAATTGTTGAACTCAAATTTTTTATACAGCCTGTTATCTTTTTCCTCCCACATGACAATAAATTTATAGTGATTGGGTATAAGCTGCCTTCATGAAACAAGTTCGTCCCCGGCAGTACTAATTAAAATACAAGGTTCTCTTTATTCTTTACCTGGTCAATGGACAGTTCTGCGACTAACTGAACGCTGTTAATGCTGCGAATGGTTTGAATCGTTTGCTGCATAGTTTCTTCGTTTACCTCATCCCCCTTCATCAGCCATAAAAAATCAAGATGCTTGAATTCGGGCAATAAATATTCTCCGTCGAACTGGTTGTTGTAAATATAATGTTCCAGTGTACCTGTTGGTACTTTGTATTCATAAACAGAGAAAAAGTAATCTCTTTTCTTTTTAATCAGCTTGATCTCTATTTCATTGATGCGAAAGTCGAGGCCTATATTATTATTCAGGTGCCAGCAGAATTGATAATCTTTAATAGGCGCCATGATGCCCAGCAGCCGGGTATCTTCAAAGAAACATTCGGTCAGTTCTTTATTATCAAGTACCAGTTTATTCCGTTCGGCCATATTATTATTGTACCGTAAGTTACTATTTAGAACTCAACAGTTGCTTCCAGGGTATCATTACCCCTTTTGTAGATCACCTTGGTTTTATCTCCTTTTTTAAACTTGCCGAGTGTCTGCATATAACTTTCCATAGAGGTGATCTTGTAGTCCCCTATCTGCAAAATAATATCGCCTGCTTTTAATCCGGCCTTTTGTGCCGGCTTACCTTCACTTACTCCATCAGCTCTCAGGCCGGTGCCGGAATAAGTATAATCAGGCATCACACCCATTGTTACACTAAAGCGGGCAGAAGTGGTGGTTTGAGTTTCCCTTGTTTTTAAAAAAGCAAGCTTACTGCTGCTGTTCAGCGATTCAACCAACCCGGTAATATGCTGTAATATAGATGCTATACCATTGTAATTTATTTTGTCTGCATCATCCGATGGTTTGTGATAATCCGTATGCAAACCCGTGAAATAAAAAAGTACCGGGATGTCTTTCCGGTAAAAAGAAGTATGATCACTCGGGCCCGTGCCGCTTGAGTCGTACTTAAAAAGAAATTCCTGTTTGTCTCTAAGTATAGTTGAAGTGTAATATTCTCCCCATTTCGGTGATGTTCCGTATCCGCCAACGGTCAAAGCTTTTGTGCTGTCATTCAGCCTTCCCACCATATCCATATTGATCATATAGTTTGCTGTTTTCAAATCGATGGTGGGATTCTCCGTGAAGTATTTCGATCCATATAAACCCAGCTCTTCTCCGGAAAAAGAAATGAAGAGGTAATTATTGCTTTTGGCTTTTGACTGTTTCAGTTTTTTTGCCAGCTCAATCAGGGCCGCTGTACCGCTTGCATTATCATCAGCCCCGTTGTGTATCGACAGTTCGTGTGCCGTATGTCTTGAGTTACCATCTTCTCCATAACCCAGGTGGTCGAAATGAGCCCCCAGTATGATTGTCGTTGCTGCACCATTATCGATATAACCAAGTACATTGTACCCTGTTCTCTTCTTTTCGCTGAGAGCCGTAGTAAATTTTATGGTCAACGTAGCCGAAGGGTCCTTAAAATATTTAGCAGCTGCTTCTTTTTTTACATATAATACCGGGATGGAAAGTTGTTCTGATTTATCCTTACCATTAAAGGACAGCTTATCATCAATTGAAGAAGTATTATACAATATGACAGCAGAAGCTCCCCTGTCTTTTGCTTTTTTGCAATTCGTATAGATATAGTTGGACAAGTCAAAGTGAGGATTCGTTTTGTTTTCTTCTAACTGATCTTTCAGGTCAAAAAACCAGGGCATGTCTGCTTCCTGTACAGCAATAGACGGCAGGGCTTCCATCTTTTGATTGGGGCTGAAGGGGAAGGGAAAAAAATCCTTTCCTTGTACAAGGATATTATTATTGATACTAAGGGTAGTTGAGTCATCAATTTTCTTACCCTCGTTTACTTCAAAAGCCTGGTAAAATTCATTGCTGCCTTTTGGCAAAAGGCCGGCCGACCTGAACTGGCTGCTGATATACTCCATTGCCATTTTTTCCCCGTTCGTCCCGGTACGACGTCCTTCCAGTTTATCATCTGCCAGGTACTGAATATGTGATTTCAGGCTGGCCAATGTTTCAATTTCTGCTTTGCCTATTTTTTTAGAAGATGAGCAGGCTGAGAAAAGCAACAGAGATGTTATTACTGTAATTCTTAGAAAAGAGGACATCATATACAACGGGTTTGTGAGCTGCAAAGGTATTGAGCTGCTCTCTTTTTCCTCTGATTTATCGTCATATTTCAGTTATTCTTTTTCCGCATTGAT
>CAZTKV010000014.1:4259-6336 GCA_964614285.1 uncultured Chitinophaga sp.
ATGATGGACCTGGCCAGGCGAAAAGGAATCAAAATAGACCTTGCTGCGCTGGAAAGAGAACTGGGTGTGCCTGTTGTAGCTGTGAACCCAAGAAGAAACAAGGGAATAGCTGAATTAAAAAAAGCAATCTCTCTTACAGTTCAGCAAGCATATAAAACACCGGTAAGGGATTTTATTGATAACAAATCGCTGGCAGAGACCCCTATTGATGAAGTAAAGCAACGTTTTCCCGATATCAGTGATTACAAGGCTATCCATTATCTCATCAATCATGAGTCGTTTGATCTGACTCCTGCCACCCAGGAAACTATTGAGAATATTGAAATAAAAAACAAGTTTAATCCTACAAAAACACAGGCAGAAGAAATAGTACAGCGCTACAGCCGTATCCGGTATGTTATGCAACAGGCGGTATCGGAACCCGATCCTTTACAAAAATCATTGTTCACTGAAAAACTGGATAATGTGTTGCTCCACCGTCGCTGGGGCTATCTCATCCTGCTGGCGGTTCTGTTTTTATTGTTTCAAAGTGTGTTCTGGCTGGCGCAACATCCGATGGACTGGATAGAGCTGGGTTTTGCAAGGGTCAGTGAATTCTTATCATCATCATTACCCGACACCCGCTGGACCGACTTATTAATAAACGGTGTGGTTGCCGGACTTAGCGGTATATTGGTTTTTGTGCCACAGATTATGATTCTGTTTGGGTTGATCACTCTGCTGGAAGACAGTGGTTATATGGCCCGTATCAGTTTTTTGTCAGACAGGTTGATGCGAAGTGTGGGCCTGAATGGTAAAAGTGTGATGCCCATGATCAGCGGTTTTGCCTGTGCTGTGCCCGCCATTATGAGTGCCCGGAATATTGAGAACCGGAAAGAACGATTGCTGACTATACTGATCACTCCGCTCATGAGTTGCTCGGCCCGCCTGCCTGTTTATACCATTTTAATTGCGTTAGTAATTCCTCAAACATATTTACTCGGTTTTCTGAGTGTGCAGGGATTGGTGATGATGGGATTGTATTTGCTGGGGTTAGTAATGGCCCTCATTGTTTCCTACATAGCGAAATGGTTTATTCATATCAAAGAGAAGAGTTTCTTCATTCTTGAATTACCTACTTATCGTTCACCAAGATGGAAGAATGTACTTCCCACGATGATCAGCAAAGCCCGCATATTTGTGATGGATGCAGGTAAGATCATTATGATCATCAGTCTCGTTCTTTGGGGATTGAGTTCTTTTGGGCCGGGCAATACAATGCAAAATCTGTCGCAGCAATATGAACAGTTAAAAACACAACCGGGTGCGGATGTGGCACAATTGGAAAAAGAATACCACACTGTTAAACTGGAGAAATCCTATGCAGGTATTATTGGCAAATCACTGGAACCGGTTATTACACCCCTGGGTTATGACTGGAAGATCGGCATTGCACTGGTTACCTCCTTTGCGGCCAGGGAGGTTTTTGTGGGAACAATGGCTACATTGTATAGCGTAGGTGATGATGATAGCGGTTTGTTGCTCAAGGAAAAAATGAAAGCAGCGGTGAAACATGATGGTACGCCGGTTTTTACTCTTGCTACAGGGTTATCCCTGATGATCTTTTATGTGTTTGCCATGCAGTGTATGAGTACACTGGCCGTGGTAAAAAGAGAAACCCGCAGTTGGAAATGGCCGGTTATACAACTGGTTTACATGACAGCACTGGCTTATTTGATGAGTTGGTTGGTCTACCAGCTATTCAAATAAATTATTTTATGGTTGGCTCCCATCTATCTCCCGGCTCAAAATACTCCCACAGCATTTTAGATATTTTTCTCGTCAACACCCATGCTTCATTCGTTTCAGCCCAACTTATGTCTTTGTTGTTTTTGGTAAAAATGGAAAAGATGTAGGGATTATGTTTTGAATTTACCAACAACACCTCACTCCTGGATGCATTCACAGCACCATTCTTACTGAAAACCTCGATATAAGAAGGTATCTGCGATAATGCTTCTGCATCCCAGAAATTGCGCCCGAGGCATCGCATCATTCGTTCACAGGCCGCTGGAGAAATTACCTTATTTGTATAGAT
>CAZTKV010000014.1:6436-12257 GCA_964614285.1 uncultured Chitinophaga sp.
AGTTTTTTGTCAATTTTTTGCGCAAACAAAAAATGAATCGGGGAAAATAAAAAAATCAGAAAAACAATTTTTTTCATAGCTGTTATTTCATGTTCATATAATCAATCACAAGATGACAGAATGCTTTTATACCCGTCTTCATTCCTTCGTCATCTACAAAGAAATCTGCGGTATGATGTGGTGGCGCTTTTTGGGGGTCGTTCCCTTTAGGCATGCCGCCGAGGTAGAAGAAAAAAGCAGGTGCTTTTGTTCCATAATATGAAAAATCCTCGGCGCCAGTAACCCAGTTTCTTTCTCTTACGTTTCCCGTTCCTGCGGCTGCTTCCAGCGAAGAAATCATCTTTTTTACCAGCTCAGGTGTGTTATATGTAACCAGCGTTTTGGTTTCGATACTCACTTCAGCTGTCGCTCCGGATGCTTCTGCTATTTTTTGGGCGGTCCATTTTATTTTCTCATGCACCTCTTTTTGCATATTATTATCCAGCGTCCTTATCGTTCCATCCATTACGCATTCTTCCGGGATAATGTTATTCCTCACACCGCCATGAATTTTTCCTACAGTTATTACCACCGGAGCTTTTGTCAGTTCTGATTGACGGCTCACAATTGTCTGTAATCCTTCTATTATTTGTGCTGAAATTTGTATCGGGTCGATTCCTTTCCAGGGTTGTGAACCGTGACTTCCTTTGCCCTTCACCTTTATAGCAAACCAATCAGACGATGCCATAAAAGCACCTGGTTTATATTCAATTTTTCCTACCTCAATATCTGATTCAATGTGCAACCCAAAAATAGCATCCACTTTTGGATTATCCATTACTCCTTCTTTTACCATCAGCTCCGCTCCCCCCTCTTCTCCTGCAGGAGGTCCTTCTTCTGCAGGTTGAAAAATAAATTTTACGGTCCCTTTAATATCATTTTTCATACCGGATAAAATTTCGGCCACACTCATTAAGATTGCTACATGCGTATCATGACCACAAGCATGCATTACCCCAACTTCCTGGCCGTTGTAAGTTGATTTTTGGGTTGAAGCAAAGGGTATATTTACCCTCTCCACAATTGGCAATGCGTCCATATCGGCACGCAAAGCAATACATGGTCCCGGTTTTCCTCCTTTTAATATTCCTACTACTCCCGTCTTTGCTACTCCTTCTTTTACATCTATTCCTAAACTTTTCAAATGTGTTGCAATTATTTTTGATGTCCGGAATTCCCGGTTACCCAGTTCAGGATTCATATGCAGATCTTTTCTCCATTCAATACATTTTGGTTCAATTTTATCTGCCGCTGCTGTCGTTTTTTCTTTGAGCCTGGTGATGTCTGTTTGCGAAAACAATTGTGTTGAAAAGCTGAGCAGCAGAATTGGCAATAGTGTTTCTCTCATTACTTAGTATTTTATGAATTTATTTGAAATGACGCTTTGGTTGTTATCGCTTTGTCCTTACCCGAATTTATTTATATTTAAGTTCCAATGCTGCTGCGCCATCTTCCTTTTCTTCGGGCTGTTCTTCTCCACAGCGTTACTGCCTTCGGTGGCCCGCAGGCCCATTTGGGTATGATGATGAAGACTTTTGTACGCAACAAACCTTATGTCACAGAGAAAGAGCTGATGGAGTACAATGCCTTTTGTCAGTTGCTTCCCGGGGCCTCCTCTACCCAAACACTAACATTAATTGGGTACAAAAGAGGCGGAGTTCCGCTAGCTGTATTAACCCTGATTATATGGATACTTCCTGCCAGTATTTTAATGGGGGCTTTCTCTTTCCTTTTACAATATATTGATAAAAGAGAGCTCGGAACAGATATTTTTAAGTTTATTCCTCCGATGGCAGCCGGGTTTTTAGGTTATGCTGTTATCCATATTTTTCCTCATGCCATCAAGAATACGATTACATGGGTTATTATGCTATGTAGTGTCGTTGCTACTTATTTCCTGTTTGGAAGAACATGGGTTATACCGGCATTAATTATTATCGGGGGAATTGCTACCAATTTCAGCCAGAAAAGGATTCCCCAGACAGAACAAATTCCCCGTAAGATAAGATGGTGGAACTTCTGGTTATTCGGAATCATTTTTATTGTGGCTGGTATTACCAGTGAGCTGGCCCGAAAAAATGAATGGGCCAACAGAAAACCAATAAACCTCTTTGAAAACACCTACAGAATGGGAAGCCTGGTTTTTGGTGGTGGCCAGGTATTAATGCCCATGATGTATGAACAATGGAGCATAAGACCTGAGGCTATCAGGGAAAAAAACCCAAATGCGGTACAAATTGACCAGGACAAATTATATACTGGTATGGGTATCGTTCAGGCTGTTCCCGGACCCGTTTTTTCAATTGCGTCTTTTGCCGGAGGAATGGCATTAAAAGATATGGGAACTGAAATGCAGGTAATTGGTTGTCTCATTGGAATGATTGGTATTTTTTTACCCAGTGCCTTATTGGTCTTATTCTTTTTTCCCATCTGGCATAACCTGAAAAAGTATGCTGCTGTGTATCGATCATTGGAGGGAATCAATGCAGTAGTTGTGGGAGTAATGCTGGCTTCTTCTTTTTATATTATGCGGGATATCTCTTTTATCGAGCCAAAAACAATAAGCCTTGTGAATATATTAGTAATATTGGGAACAATTCTGCTTTTGCATTTTACCCGTATACTCCCCCCATTGATTGTTGTTACCTGTTTATTATTGGGCTATTTCTTATAATATCCCCCCCTTTCAATTTCTTCCAATACCACATCAGGAACCATATACCTGATCGATTTTCCCTCCGCTATACATTTTCGTATGTGCGTTGCCGATAGTTGTAGCAGTGGTGCATCGACTAAATGCAGATTAGCTCTAATGGTATTGGTTATTTCAAATCCCGGGCGCAGGTATACATAGATGGAATAGTTCTTTACAATTACTTCATAGTTCTTCCATTTATCAAAGTTTTGAAAACTATCACTTCCAAGAATTAGACAAAACTCATGCTCCGGATGTTTTTCGGCGAGATAAGCAAGTGTGTTCACTGTGTAGGACGGTTTGGGAAGGGAAAATTCTATGTCGGACGCCTTCATACGATTGTCGTTCTCAGTAGCCAAATTCACCAGATGAAGCCGATGGTATTCATTTAAGAGAGAGTTTTCTGCTTTGAATGGATTTTGCGGCGAAATGATGAACCAGATTTTTTCAATATCCGTTTCATTAAGGATATGATTTGCAATGATAAGATGAGCAACATGAACAGGATTGAAGGACCCAAAGTATAATCCTATTTTCATATAAAATATTGATTACCATCATTTTAATTCTACAAAAATATGTTCTGCTTCATTAAGTCTCAGGCTAAGATGGTAGCCAGACACATTAACAGAAATAGGATCGCCCAAAGGAGCTATTTGTTCCAGCAAGATTCTTTCTCCCGGCACACAGCCCATTTCCATCAGCTTCAGAAAAATATCGTTGTTGGCAAATTCCTTTATTATCCCTTCCTGTCCTGGTTTCAATTCCGAGAGTCTGGCAATCATTTACTGAGAATTAGTGCACAAAACTACCCTTGTTGGTTGGTTTTTCTTTACGAATTTTGAAATTATGCCTTCAAAATCAAAAGTTTGTTTCTTTTCTGAGCATAAAAAATTTAGTCTTAAAGACAGAACCCGGCTAAAGACATTTATAGAATCCTTGCTTCGAAAGGAAAGAAAAAAGCTTTTCTCTCTCAACTACGTTTTTTGTTCTGATAAAAAGCTACTTGACATTAACCGCCAGTTTCTCGACCACGACTACTTTACTGATATTATCAGCTTTGATCTTTCCGAAGGCATTGGAATTGAGGGAGAGATATACATAAGCATTGATCGGGTAAAGGACAATGCAAAAAAAATGGGCATTCCTTTTAAGCTGGAGCTTCATAGAGTAATTTTTCATGGTGCTTTGCATTTATGCGGCTATAGAGATAAAACCAAGTCTGAAAAATCCTCAATGCGGTTTAAGGAGGATCAATACTTACAGAAATATTTCAATTAATGTTTCACGGGAAACAGTTTAAGTAATTTCCACGTGGAACATTTTGAGAACTCCACATCTGCTTTTAAGTTTCTTAAAGGCAAAATTATCCCTATTCCGGGTGTACCTTTGCCAACTTATGTTTTCAGAATACGACGTAATCGTAGTTGGTGCAGGTCATGCGGGTTGCGAAGCGGCGGCGGCAGCGGCCAATCTTGGTTCTAAAACACTTCTTGTAACCATGAACATGCAGACAATTGCTCAAATGAGCTGCAATCCGGCTATGGGAGGGATTGCTAAAGGCCAGATTGTTAGGGAAATAGATGCTATGGGAGGGTATTCTGGAATTGTTACGGACTTGTCTACTATTCAGTTCAGGATGTTGAACAGGAGTAAGGGGCCCGCCATGTGGAGTCCCAGGGCACAAAACGATCGGATGCTGTTCTCAATAAAGTGGAGGGAAATGCTTGAGCAAACCCCGAACCTTGATTTTTACCAGGATATGGTAAAAGGGTTGTTGCTAAAAGATGGACTCTGTAAAGGGGTGGTAACAGGGCTTGGACATGAGATTAAGGCAAAGTCTGTAATTCTAACCAATGGCACCTTTCTGAACGGAATCGTTCACATCGGAGAAAAGAACTTTGGTGGAGGAAGAATGGCCGAAAAAGCTGCTACAGGAATTACAGAACAGCTTGTTTCGTTCGGTTTTGAAAGCGACAGATTAAAGACGGGAACCCCGCCAAGAATTGATGGTCGAAGTCTTGATTATACAAAAATGGAGGAACAACCAGGCGATGACGAAGTAGTCGGATTTTCCTTTTTAGATGTCGAAAAACCAAAAAAACAAAGAAGCTGCTGGATAACTTACACAAGCCAAAAAGTACATGATATTCTAAAAACAGGATTTGACAGAAGTCCGATGTTTGCTGGCAGAATTGATGGGGTGGGGCCGAGATACTGCCCCAGTATTGAAGATAAGATCAACCGTTTTGCAGAGAGAGAGAGACACCAGCTTTTCATTGAACCTGAAGGATGGAACACAATAGAGATTTACGTAAATGGATTTTCAACCTCTCTTCCTGAAGAAACACAATACGAAGCCCTTCGTAATATTGTTGGTTTTGAGAATGCGAAAATGTTTCGCCCCGGGTATGCAATTGAATATGATTTCTTTCCACCGACGCAGTTAAAATACACCCTGGAAACAAAATTGATTCAAAACTTGTTTTTTGCAGGACAAATTAATGGCACAACAGGATACGAAGAAGCGGCCTGCCAGGGATTAATGGCGGGTATCAATGCGCACCAGAAAGTTAAAAATCTAGAGCCCCTTGTTCTAAAAAGAAGTGACGCCTATATTGGTGTATTGATTGATGATTTGATCAGTAAAGGAACCCGGGAGCCCTACCGGATGTTTACCTCAAGAGCCGAATTTAGAACGTTGCTTCGCCAGGATAATGCTGATTTACGATTGACTGAATTAAGTTATCGCCTTGGACTTGCTTCGCAGGAAAGAATGGATAAGGTAATTGAGAAAAGAAACAGTGTTGAGCAAATAAAAGCAACATTAAAAGATTTTGCCGTTGAGCCAGAAGAGGTCAATTCTTATTTCACCTCTATTAATTCTTCGCTTATTACAGAAAAGCAAAAAGCCCAAAAAATATTACTCCGCCCGGATGTCGAATTAGCAGAATTTGCTGTGGCATTACCCCGACTGGGAGAAGCCCTAAAAAACTTCTCCAAAGACGCTCTTGAACAGGCTTCTATACAAGTTAAGTATGATGTGTATATAGAAAAGGAAAAAGAGCTGGTTCAAAGAATGTCTCA
>CAZTKV010000014.1:12357-28751 GCA_964614285.1 uncultured Chitinophaga sp.
TAATTCAATTGTTACCTTTAGTACAAAGCGATTATTATGAAAAAAAATGCTCTCTGCTTTATCGCAGTCATGATAACTGCATTACTAATAGACAATGAAGCTAATGCACAGCAATACAAGTTGCGCCAGGCAACCAGTATGATGGGAATGAAAACAGAATCTACCATCTATGTAAAAGGGATGCGTAAAAGAACTGAAAGTCCCGGCATGATGGGCATGCCAGCTCCTCCGATTACTATTGAGCAGTGCGACCTGCAACGCACCATAAAGATAAATGAGAAAAAAAAGCTCTATTATATTGAGCCATTTTCAAAAGAAACCGATGAAGTCATTGATGAAGATCTAAAGCCCGTTACCCCGGTAAAAAGTAAGCCAATTGCATCCGAACCAAAGGAAAAAACCACTCCTCAGAAGGGAGGTGTTATTACTATGTGGTACAGCATTACCGATACTGGTGAACGTAAAAAAATGTACGGCTTCAACGCCAGACATGTATGGACCTCGCAAAAAATGAAGCCATCCCCTGATGCCTGTAGCATGAAGGATAGTATCATTATAAAGACAGATGGCTGGTATATTGATCTCCCATTATTTAATTGCCCGGTGCGGTATCGTCCCACAAAAACCTCAATGGCTCCAAATGAAAGGCCCCAACCGGAGTGCAAAGACCGATTTGTTACCCGCAGGAGCGGAAAAGGAAAATTAGGTTTCCCTTTAATTGAAACCACAACCATTAAAATGGGAGGGGGTAATGCACAGACTAGTGAATTTCAAACCAGCATTGAAACCCTGGAGCTTTCAACAGTAAAACTTGATTCGATGCTTTTTGAAATTCCTTTGGGTTATACAGAAACTATGAATGAAGAGGATCTGCAGGAAAAGTTTGATGTTAGTGATATGATGAACCAGGCGATGAAAGAATATAAAAATAAAGAAGGGGAAAAACCAGCCCTTACAGAACAAAAAAAAGCAGGTATCATTCGTATCGGTGTGTATGAACCCAAAGGCGATCAACAACTGCAGGCCGCCTTACTGCAACAACACCTGGTTAATACATTGACTGATGGTACTGTCGAGGCTATAGCGGTTGCTTCAGAAGATGAGGCCAAAAAATTTAATTGCGATTATACACTGACCAGTGATTTTATAAAAATAAAACAGGGTAGTAAGGTAGGGGGGTTGCTAAAAGCAATTAAAAATACAGATCCGAACGCTGCGACTTCTTATACAATTGAAGCCGCCATGACGCTGATAAAATTGTCTGATGGGTCTACCCGACTGCAACCCAAACTAAATGGTAAATATGAAGGCCAAGTTGATGATGCAGCAAAAAAGGCGTTGGACGAAGGATCACGACAGGTATTAAGGTCTTTAAAATAAATCATCGGAGCCAAAACAAGCAAAGACGATATAAACAATCGGTCTTTGCTTGTTTAAGTGTAGTACTACCAGTTTTTCCTACCTCTTAGTGCTCAATTATGCTACAACCTTCACCCCAATTTGTATTGGGTCTGGTTTTCCCAGGTCTTCTTCCTGCAGCTCAATTCTTCTTGTAATATCGTTCAAAGAAGAAAGGCGCTGGACCGTGTAAGGGATTGTATCCAACCCGGAGACAAACCGCTGGATATAGCTATAGATACCAATCAGGCTTCCTGCTTCAATTTGAGCTCCCGCCATTTTATTAGTGATCAATAATGCAAGCCCTATAACCACCATTACCATTATTTCCATTATACCGAAGTTCCATGCCTCCTGATCACTGATCCTGATTTGCCATTTTCGTAAATTATCATAATGCTGCCGGATCAAATGGCTGTTACCGGTGGAAATAATATCAACCTGTTTTTCGAGTTCGTCATTTTTTTGCCTATTAAGATTTCTCATTTTCTTCCCGTAGAGATAACTAAAACCCGTTACAGGCAATAGTATACCCAGGCAAACCAGCACAACAGAGGTGTCATAGAAAAATAACAATAAAAGTGAGCCAATGATGCTGTAAAAAGCTTCAACAACATAAGCCAGGTCAAATTCAAGGAAATCAACAAACTCTCTGGCTAATGTAGAATGGGCACTTAGCTTTGACACATCTGATTTATTGTACCGGCGGGCTAAGAATTTTGTAACTAATGACGTATATATAGCAGAGTATGTTCTGGTATCCAGTCGGTGCCGGATTGTTCCAATAATTAACCAGCCAAAATGAACCGCGGATAGTAAAATGAGTCCCTTGTAGCTTCCCTTTATTAAATCATCCACTGCAAGGCCTAGGAAAAAAGGACGAAGCAGGTTCCCAAGCATTTCCAGTGAAAAAAGAATGTAGGTCAATGCCAGGCGATAGCGATGTTGTAACATTATCTGTTTAAGTACGGCAAAACGGGACATAGTTCATCTGTTTATGATAAATCATCAGTATCACCGGGTAACCCGGGATTATCAGCAAAATTTAATGGAGTAAGTGTGAGACCGGATTTACTGCAGGTCGTTTAACTGTTGCAAATTTACTTCACGGGTGGTTAATGAATTATGAAGAATTCCGGAAATCTCACCACGGCAGGAAGGAGAACCACATTGACAATGAAATGGTTCCATATTCTCATCAAGAAAATGAGCATAATCAAGTGTTAATTCCTGCCCTTTAAATATAGTTTTTATTGCTAATACATTCAGGCCGTCAAATTCGGTGTTAGGCTCGCAGCTATGATTTTGCGGGGCCCACTCAGAGGGATCATCATCCCACAAAATAAAAAGCTCTTCGCTTACGGGGTAAGCATATCTCCGGAAATGCAGTTTTTCATCTTCATTCCAGTTCTTTTCCACAAATCTCCTGGTAATGAGTCGTTGAGCCCGGCCTTCTCCTTTATAAATAACTTCCCCCTTTGCTATATCACGACTGGCGTAGATTCCGTAACCGGCAATTGAATTCCCCTTCATTACAAAAGGTTTTTTCTTCCGATCATGACGGGCAATTCCTTCGGCAATTATATGACGTAAAAAACCGGCCTGCCCGATCCCGTCGTGTTTTAAAATATAATCGGCTGAGCCCTCAAACCCATCTGTATAAAATACTGAACAGGTAAAATTTATTTCGAGGAAATAAACTTCGTTCTTATTATTTACCCTGAAATCAAGCCGTGCATATCCAACCCCGTTAAAGCCTTTGAAAATTTTTTCTGTAGCCTGCCGAAGTTCTTTATCCAATACTTCGTCTGTACACGGAACGTTACAGTCAGGATGAAGCTCTGACGTTTTTAGTGCATAGGTCTTAAATTCTCTGCCTGCAGGAAACAAATATTCTACAGGGCGAAAGACTGTGCAACTATGTTCATCTGAGTTCGCAGCAACTAATACAGTGAACTCTCTGCCTGCGATATATTCCTCTACCAGCAATGGCCCATATTCTTCCAAAATGCTAATACATTTTTGTTGCAACTCTATTTTATTGTTCACCAACGAATGTTCATCCACACCAAGACTATCTCCGGCTTTGGCGGGTTTTACAAATAACGGGAAGCACAGGTGCTTCACCGCCTCTTCCACATCTTTCAATTCATTAATGATTACATAACCGGGTGTTCTGACACCTTCACAGTAGGCGAGATATTTCATCAGCTCTTTTGGAGGATCATAAAGTTTGGTTGTTGGCCCGGTAAAAGGAAGATTCAATATTTCAAGTGTGTAAATAACATCAATGCTTGGTACCTCCCATTCAAGATATCCTTCACAGAGATTTACAAAAACATCATAACCTTGCTTTCCAAGTTCTTTCAATTGCTTGTAAGTAGTAAGCTTATTGAGGAAAACGGTATGTATTTCTGCTTCGGGTATCAAAACTGATAAATCCCTTGGCGGATCGTAGTTTTTATAATCAACTCCGGTAGTGGAGTAATCCGGCTGCAGTACACAAACTTTCATGAATTGCTAAGGTAATAAGTAGACGTATATAAAGATCATTACTTAGCCAGTGATGACAAAACTATTTGACCTTAATTGTTTTTTTTATGTTGGGTGATTTCCTGGACGTCTTACTAACGGGTATTGATTTAACCATACTTCTTCGCAGTGCATCCTTCAGTATTTCACCAATTACTTCTGCAAAAGATACATTGGATGCTTTAAGTATAGCGCCAATGGAGGTATAATTCTCGTCCTCGCTCAATCCGCATTGAGCATTTGCTTCCAGCATATATAATTTGCCGGTGGCAGCATCCTGCCGGATATCAATCCGTGTATAGCCTTTTCCGCCGCAGGCTTTATACGCTTCAAGGCTTAGCTTTTTTAATGCGGCCACCAATTCTCCTTTTACAGGCTGGTATTCATAGAAATTTTCTTCTTCCGGCATCGGTGATTCATCCTCATAGATCTCCCAAAGCCTGTCGAATGATAAAAATTTCTCTGATTCAGGCAGCGATTCATGAAAAACCCTTTTCACAGGCTCATACACAATACAATTATCCGGGTCGTCGGAAGAGCCGGTGATAAAAGTGGTGTATTCGGGACCAGTTATAAATTGTTCAACAAACAAACCATCTACCAACAGGTTCCAGCCACGGTAGCCTTTGTATATTTCTTCAACCCGTTTTGCAAGCTCTTCTTCCGTTTTAACCACATTTTTTACCGACACCCCCATACTACCCCCGGAAACGGCCGGTTTAATAATGATTGGAGTGCCCACTCTTTTACAAATACCTTTGGTTGAGCCTTTTTTATCTGTTATCACTCTCCAATTGGCAGTTGCCACTCCAGCTTTATCAAAAGCCTTCTTCATCGGTATTTTGGAAGTGGTAATATTATAAAAATGTACATCCGAGCCAGTATAGATCAATCCCTGTTTTTCTAATTCATAAATAACAGATACACCAGGTGTGCCATTTACCTCATCGCCGTCACAAAGGTTTAATACTAATGGCGTTTTCCCGTTCTGGCTTTCAGCAATGGATGCAACAATGGCCTTAAAATTATCCATTGTTACCGGCTGCCACTTCCACTCCGCCTTTAATTCTTCAAATACGTTGGTGTACTCTTTTATACTTTGAGTAAAATCATAATAATGCTGAATGTTGGGGTCGTCAGATTCAAGATGAGGAGCTAGTACCCAAATCGTATATGGCTTTAATAACCGGGTGGCTTCAGATACCTTCATACACTACGCTACTTTCTTCCTGGCCGGCCGTTTTGCCAGTTGTTGTTGAATAAAATCAGTAAGATGATATTTCTCCTGTGCTTCTTTAGATAAATATGCAGCTCCTTTTATTTTCCCGATACAATGGGGGCTTCCGCAATAACAGTTAAACGACTGTGTCATCTTCCATTCGGTGGACGGGTAAAAGAATGTCATTTCTTCTTCCGGCTGTAATTCCCTTAATGCCACCAACTGCATGGTTGCCGTGTTAAAAAAAACATTGGGGTCACAGCTATGATTGATGTATTGCAGAAACTCAGGCTGCAGAGTAATATGCTTACCAACCCCAACCTGAACAGTCAGATATGTTGGTTCTGCGGAAATGGTTCCTGCAGAAAAATCAGCAATCACTTCTCCCGGTTGATACGGCCTGAGAGAAAACAAGGCATTTTGTTCATTGGAAATTTTCTGGCGAACCTCTGCAATAACATGATTGCTTATGGTCCGGTAAGCAGGGGTTGTAAGTGTCTCCATAAATGAATTAGTAAGTATTCGAATAGAAAGATATAGATATTGTTTAACGTAACAAATTCATAACACTTAAATGTGAATAATTAATAAACAATGTGAACTATGCATGATGTTTATCCATTCCGTTTTATGACCCCGTTAAACCTTTGTTTCACTGGTATATGTCAGACAAACCGTTAGCCGTACATTTGTTGTTTGCTTTAATAAGAGGTTTGGTATAGTACATGAATGCAGACAACGATGATTAAGATTCTATATTTATTGGGATTATTAGTAATAGGCTTTGCAGAACTTAAGTCCCAATGTGGTGCTGCTATCAACAGCTTTCCATATACCGAAGGTTTTGAAACATCTGACGGCGGGTGGGTTTCGGGTGGCGTTGGCAATGATTGGACCTGGGGTACACCGGCTAAGCCGCTAATCTCATCAGCAGGTGGTGGTACCAGGTGTTGGATTGTTGGTGGATTAACCGGCAGCTCATATACGAATGCTGAAGCATCATGGATACAAAGTCCCTGTTTTGACTTTACCAATCTTAATTATCCCTTAATCTCTTTTAAGATAAACTGGGAAACCGAACAACAGTTTGACGGAGCCTCTTTTCAATATTCCATTGACAATGGAAGCAGTTGGATAACAATCGGCCCGGCAAATTATACAGACTGTGTACAAAAAAACTGGTTCAACCAGGATCCCGTTACATACCTGTCGCCTCTTACTGCAGAACGAAGAGGATGGTCTGGCAATATGCAAGCCACATCTGGCGGTTGCCGCGGAGGCGGTGGCAGTAATGGCTGGGTAACAGCCACCACTATTGCACCCGGACTGGCTTTCCAGCCTTCCGTCATCTTTCGTTTCATCTTCGGGGCCGGAACAATATGTAATAATTATGATGGTGTTGCCGTAGACGATATATGGATCGGTGAGGCCCCGCCTAATGAAGCTGATTTTACTTATGGCTGTGTAAATAATAATACCATCAACTTCACCAATATGTCTGCTCTTTGTCCATCAACCTTTAGCTGGGACTTTGGGGATCCGGTATCTGGTGTCAATAATACGTCAGCCGAAGCCAACCCATCACATACATTTTCTGCCCCGGGAACTTATAATGTAACCTTAACAGTGAGCGGTCCCGGCAATGCCCCTTCGACAAAGACAAAACAAGTAACAGCTTTAAATGTGATAACAACTATGTTGACGATGGCAGATTGCCAGACCAACACGGGTGGTTCACTGATAGTAAGTGTAGAAGGAACTACTGCGCCATTAAACATACTATGGAACACCGCACCTCCGCAAACAACTACCATTGCTTCAAATCTTGCGGCAGGTGATTATTCTGTTACTGTTTCGGGAGCAGGCATATGTACTGTAACGGCACCCGGCAAAGTGGAAACTGATTTATCTTGTATTGCTGTCTATTTTCCAACTGGCTTTACTCCCAATGATGATGGTAAGAATGATAGCTTCGCTCCTTTAGGCAGCCTGGGGCTAATAAATAACTACCAGTTCAGTATCTATAATCGTTGGGGAGAAAAGGTATTTTTTTCAACTAATCCATTTGAAAAATGGGATGGAAAAGTAAGAGGAAAGAGAGCGGATGCGAACTCATTTGTCTGGCTAGCGGAATTTACCCTGCCGGGAAAACCCCGGGAATTTCGAAAAGGGATTGTTGCTTTAATCCGCTGATTTACTTTTTATAAATGTTGACCAGGCAATTGCCAGTTTTATTTCCCCAAATCCTATCTCATTACCCAGTTTTTGTTTGATAGAAGTGATGGTCTCCCCATTAAAATCTTTTATTGCCGGTTCTATTAGCAATAGTTTTTCCCGGCTTACTAATTCTTGAATATTGATTTCCCCCTTTTGTACAAAATGAGCCAGGTGACCCTCAATGGTCTGGATTGCAAAGTTTCGTTCTTTAGCTATTTCGCCGATCGTTTTTCCCTCCCTGAACAAGCGGAAAGACTCTGCTTTGGTGTCAACCTTTAGCCCCTTTTTTTCTTTTGCCTTTTTCGGTTCCTTTTTGGGAGATTTTTCATGCATTAGCGATGAGAGATTATTCTTCTTGCTATAAGCAATAATAACATCTAAAAACTGCTGGCCGTATTGCTGAACCTTAGCATCACCAAAGCCGCTGATGTTTCTCAGTTCGGTTAAAGTCTGGGGCAAATAAAGAGCCATTTCATCAATGGTGTTGCTTCCGGCCACTATATAAATGGGCAGATCTTTCTGTGCACAAATACTATCACGCAGTTTTCGTAATTGCTGATGCAAAACTGGTCGGGGACTCTCCGTTTTCTTTTGCGAGGCTCCGGCATAAGCATTGACGGTAATAGAAGGCAACACAAATTTTTGTTTCCGGTGATGAAAGGCTTCCATATCAAACTTTCCGTTAAAACCTTCCAGTATGAACTTCTTCATAGCTAATTGTGCAAAAACCTCACGAAGGCTTTCATTATACTCCTTCGAATGAAGACGACTGTCAGTTGCTGCTGGTGATTGTTGGATAAATTGAATAAACAACCCAATCTCTGATACAAAATAAGTGGCGGCGGCTTTTATTCTTTCTTGTAATGGTTGGTTTTCTTCCGGCGATTCCCGCTGTGGAAATAAAAACTGCAGCTGTGCCTGAAATTTTTTTGCTGTTTCCTGCAGCTTATCCAGTTTTCCCAGCAGTTCCTCCGTCCAGGTAAGTGATTCAGGATTAAATGAAGAATTATATTCTAATAAATACTCCAATAGTTCTTTGCTGGTATTGATAGCAACAGCAAAATCAAAAGTGGAAAGCAATACTGTTTGCTGGTAAAGCTTTTTAGCAACAGCCAGCTCCTTTTGTAATTCTCCACCGGTTGCACTTCGCTGTGAAAAGGCTGCAATCCTTGGATCGCTGAACAGGCTGGAAGAGTTGACCCGGCTTTGTAATACCATCCCCTCAAGATTGGTACAGCGGCTCAACGCCACATACACCTGCCCCGGTGCAAATGCGGCACCTGCATCAATGATCGCTTTTTCAAACGTTAACCCCTGGCTCTTATGAATAGTGATAGCCCATGCCAATCGTAAAGGAAATTGGGTAAAAGAACCAAGGACATCGGAATCTAACTGGCGGGTTGTTTTATTTAAAGTATAGCGGATGTTTTCCCATTTCTCTTTTTGCACTTCAATTTCCGGGTCGTCATCGCATTGCACAAATATCTTGTCGGCTTCCAGTTTAGATATAGTTCCAATCTTTCCGTTGAAATATCGTTTTCCTTTTTCTGCAGCATCATTTCGGATGAACATGACCTGTGCGCCAATCTTTAAATGTAAAACTTCATCAGCCGGGTATGCCCGGTCAGAAAACTCATCCTGGACTTCAGCTTCATAAGAAAATAATTTACCATTCAGACTGTCCAGCTCTCTTGCATTAATCTCACTTGCTTTATTATTATGTGTAGTGAGAACGATATACCCATCCTGTTTGCTACGCCTGAATGATGGTTGAAACCGGCTTTCCAAAATTTTCATCCCCTCCTCATGCAGTTCATTGTTACGAACCTGGTTCAGAAGGTCAATAAATTGCTGATCACTTTGCCGGTATATTTTATTGAATTCAATATAAAGCGGTGGGTCTTCCTGAAGCACTTTGCTGTCAAAGAAATATTGACCGCTGTAGTATTCTGACAATAAATTCCATTCCTGTTCTTTAATAACAGGGGGTAACTGCAGCATATCCCCGATGAAAAGTAATTGAACTCCGCCAAACCGTTCATCAGGCCGCTGGCGGATATGACGTAATACAGTATCAATAGCATCCAAAGTATCACACCGGACCATACTTATTTCATCTATCACTAGTATCTCTAATTGCTGTAATACTTTTTTCTTATCGCTGTTGAAGCGTAAACGACTAAGAAGGCTGTGTTTATTAGAAACTTCCTGATCGTTGTTTTGAAAACCAGCTCTTTTTGTCTCTGGAATAAACGGTGCAAGGGGTAGTTGAAAGAATGAATGTATCGTTACTCCTCCTGCATTGATAGCCGCTACACCTGTTGGAGCCACCACTGCCATCTGCTTTGGACAATTAGCCCTGATATATTTAAGAAAAGTTGTTTTACCCGTACCAGCCTTGCCGGTGAGAAAAATATTGCGATTGCTCTGGTTAACCAGTTGAATGGCCAGTTGAAACATTTCATTTTCGGTGTCATACTTCATCATACAGTTGTTGGCATAAAAAGAAAAGGAACATTGCGCCAGCCTTTGCCTTTGCAATGTTCCGTATTAATTACTGATTTATTACTCCGCTTTTACGCCAAGCATCAGCAACTCGTTCACCTGTATCTCGGTGACGTATTTCTTGTTCCCTTCTTTGTCGTTATAACTACGGTTAACAAGCTTGCCTTCGATAGCAACTTCTTTTCCTTTGGTCAGGAATTTTTCAACGATCTCAGCTACCTTACCCCAGGCAACCAGATTGTGCCATTGTGTTTCGGTTACTTTCTCGCCTTTGGCGTTGCGATAGTTTTCATTAGTGGCTACAGAGAAACGGGCCATTTTTTTACCACTTTCTAATGTTTTCACTTCTGGTGCGTTACCCAGGTTGCCGATCAATTGTACTTTGTTTTTTAATGCGTACATAACTTTAAGTTTTGTGCTTCCGTGCCTTTACGGTTTTGCGGAAACGATTTTTGAATTTTGTTATCTCAGTCAGCCGGTGACGTCATTTCCGATTGACAACACAAAGATGCTAGTGCCAAAAAGCGGTAGCCGGTTTTTACCCGTTTACTCCCGAAGCTAAACGTGTAGAAACGTTTGTACACGGATAAATAGTTGTATATTAAAGCTCTAAACCTTTACCAATGATCAAAGAAAAAACGGATAAACGGGCAACTACTTACGTAATGGGCGAAGGTTTTGATAATAGATTGATTCTTAATGTTGTAATAAAATGCCTTATTTAAACGGTTATTACCATTAAATTTCGTAACTTATAGCATAATTTTGCAGTCCCATGTTTGAAAATGACAACAATACAATAGTTATAGAGAAACCTAAAAGCCCTGATTCTCGCTGGATAACAGTTGACGAAAATGGGAAACTTATATCTGAGGGGAAGACTCCTGAAGAGGCAATCAAAATTGCTAAACAAAAGACGGATAATTTTACCGTTCTTTTTGTCCCAAAAGAGGGAAGTACCTATATCTTTTAATGGCTACTTGGATATATCCATTCTTTAAAATATCGGACGAAATTATTCGTCCGTGGGTTCCTATTAAAATAACAAGTACAAAGACGGGAGAGACCGTCACAATTATGGCTTTGCTCGATACCGGGGCAGATCATTGTGTTTTCCCGCAAATGGTAAGCGATCAAACCAAACTAAATTTGAAAGATGATGCTATAAGTACGGAGTCAATGCAGGGGTTGGCAGAGACAAAGATTGATGTTTGGAAACATTCGTTTACTGTTGAATTATTAAGCCCAGACCGAAAATCGTCTGTTTGGAAAAGTAAGGAAATTGTTGTTGGGTGTGTTGACCATGATAAAATCCCACCTATACTTGGATTCACCAATTTTATGTGCAACTTCAAGATTACTCTTAATCATGCTACAAAAAAGATAATAATTGATGATAGACCTAAGATTTGATAAAACTCACCCCTTTTTTAAAATCTTCTCTTCCTTATTCTTTTTTACCACTTTAAATACGTCTGCGAAGCTGCCTTTGATAGCTAACTTTTGCTCGTATTGTTTAGGACGTGGCTTGGATGTCTTTTTAGCTTTTGCCATTTGACAAATTTACGAAACTAATAGAACTTATTTAGAAGGTGCTGGTTTTGGCTTCAAGTGCTTTTATTATTTCCTCTAAGATATAACGGTTATTAATTGCCCCCTCAACTACCTTCCAGTCTGCGGGCTTATGCTTTAGTCCTTTGGCTCTCAATAGTGGTCTATTGGTCTGGAATGTGACCGTTCCATTTCTGGCTATTACTTTGTATCTGTCAACTTCCGGGCTTTGGTACACCCTTTCAGCCATTAGCCGGATTTGCCTCCTTTCGTATCGTATCACAATGCCAAATTTCACTATATCAAAGGATTTGGTAACTGATTGTAATTAATTATTTTAGTAAAAACCTTACCGTGAGATATTTCATGTTTTTAGATGAAAGTGGTGAAGCGAATGTAACCAAACCAGACCCCAGGTTTAATATATTTTCTTTATGTGGTGTAGTTTTTACCGAACCGTCATATTATGAACTAGATCATAAAATGAACGATTTAAAAATAAAATTTTGGGAGTCTAAAGATATTATTTTTCATTCTTACACAATGAGAAAACAAGAAAAGGCTTTCAAGATATTTCAAACCCCGGGAGTTTTACAAAATTTTTATTCTGAAATAGAAAAGATTTTAACTGAATGTGATTATAAGATAATATCATGTGTAGTTCTGAAGGATTTATATCGGGAGACATACCCAGATAAAAATTTTGCATATGAAACAGCCTTACAATTTATTTGCGAAAGAGCTGCTTTTTTGATTAATAGGATAGACTGCACATCTATTCACATTTGTATTGAAAAAAGAGAAAGAAGTAAAAACAGGTTATTATTTAAACATTATAATGATTTATTACAGAAGGGCAATCATCTAAATGGAGCAAAAATTTTCGAAAAATTTGATAGGGAATTACATTTTAGAGATAAGAAAAAAAATATTAATGGGCTGCAACTAGCAGATATTTGTGCTTACCCAATAGCTTTCAAGTCGTTATACCCAAACAGAACCCAAAAGACATATGAGCTTATTTTGGAGAAAATTCATAGCTGGAACGGGAACATACATGGTGTTGGGCTAAAGGTTTTCCCTAAACACAAAGGGGTTAAATAATTCAAAATAAACGCAGAAGCCTCCTTTCGGAGGCTTCGCACTGCGGGGCGTGCGCCCAACTAGTTTTAATAAAATTACTAAAAGTTTTACCTAAAAAAATAAAAAAATCCCTAAAATATATTAGGTAGATAATGGGCGAAGTATTATCTTTGATACATCAATCGCCGCAAAATGAAAGACAACTTCAAAAGCCTGATAGAACTAAACGACTACTTCAAAGAGGAAAAAACTTGTCATGAGTTTTTAGCTAACCAGATTTGGGACGGTGGTAAACCAGTATGCCCTTTCTGTGGTTCTACTCATGTTTATACAACAAAGAGCCGTAGCAATAAGCCATCAAAGCAGGGTATTCCTGAATATCGTTGTGCAAGTAAAGAGTGTGCTAAGAAGTTTTCAGTTACTAAAGGAACAATATTTGAATCTTCAAAAATCCCATTGCGTACATGGTATGCAGCTATATTTTTATTAACTACAAGTAAGAAAGGAATTAGCAGTTTACAGTTAGCTACCCAATTACAGGTTACTCAAAAAACAGCATGGTTTTTAAATCACCGTATCAGGCAGATGTTCATAGAGACAGCACCCGAAATGCTCTCTGGCATTGTTGAGGCTGACGAAACCTACGTTGGTGGCAAGAATAAAAATCGCCATGCTAATAAGAAAAGAGACTATACAAAAGACGGTGACGAAAAGATACCCGTTGTGGGGCTATTAGAAAGAGGTGGTAAGGTTAGAACTTTTGTTGTACCAAGTACCGGGAAAGATATTTTACACCCGATTATGGTAGATCATGTGGCTAAGGATAGCACCTTAATAACAGATCAGCACAACGGCTATTTTGGATTAGATGCTCATTGTATTCACGTAAGAGTAAAGCCAGACCCGGAAAGCTATAAGACTGACAGGCATTTTCATACTAACAACATTGAGAACTTTTGGAGTACATTCAAAAGAGGCATTATCGGTATCTATCATGGTGTATCATATAAACACCTGCACAGGTATTCTAATGAGTTTGGTTACAGGTATAATAACCGGGAAGGTGAAGGAGTAACTAAATTCCATATAGCCATTAAAGAGGCCGGAAACAAGCGGTTAAGCTATGAGAAACTAATAGGCAGAATCACTACTCAAAGCCTCGAACAAAAGGCAGACAAAGCAATCAGAGACCATGCTAAGAACCCACCACCGCCATACATTGACCCGATGGATTTAATAGACCCGGATAAAGCACCAATAGTTGAATAAAGCAAACCCCCTTAATTGGGGCTTTTTTATTACATTGGTAACTCTAACCGAAAAATCATGTTACCAGTTACTATCACACGAAGGCTTGCTCATTTATTAGATGAAATATTTAATGATGGTGTGAAAATAAAAGGGACAAATATGACCAAAGAAAGCGGGGCAATTTATTTAGAAGAGGCGTTTGTAGCAAAAATGGAATCTGGTTTTGTTATCAATGCAAATGACCTTGAAATGTTAATTCTGATTTTAGAAAGTTATAAAAGCAAGATAAACCCCCAATGCTATGCTTTTGATGGGACTACCATTGAAATAGGCAGGTTTACAGTGCCATTCCTCAGAAGCGGTGGATTTATGGCTATTTATGAAAACGAAGCCAAAGAAGCAAAATTTGCAGAACAAATACAAGAGGTAAATAACTCCGTGATTGAGACAAATAAATCAATAAGAGGAGTAAATAAATTATTCTGGGCAACATTGATATTTGCAGGGTTGGGTGCAATTTTTCAGGGACTTACTTGGTGGAGAGAGATTCAACGAGACAAACCGCAAAAATCACCACAATCGCAAAACTCAAAGCAATCACAAGAACAAAAGCTGCAAGATTCATTAAAGAATCAACATCTTGTTGATTCAGCGGCCAGTTTAATCCACCATTAAAAAGTGTAATTTTTCCCCCAGACTTTTTATTTTTTTTCATATTCTTAATTTTTAATTATTTGAGTATGCCCATTTCATATATAGTTGCCGATAAACGAACCTGCCTGGCCTGTGGCAACGTTTTAAAAGGGCGGGCCGACAAGAAATTTTGCAACGATTACTGCAGGAATAATTATAATAATGAACAAAAGGCAAAGGGAGGACAAAGTCCGCTGGTGCGTAATATCAATAACGCATTGCTGAAAAACCGGAAAGTGCTGGAGTCTGTTTTACCAGATACTGAGGAAACAGCAAAGGCTAATAAAGACAAGCTGCAACGGCTGGGATTTCAATTCAAATACTTCACTCATCTTTATACCACCAAAACCGGTAAAACTTATCATTACTGTTATGACTATGGCTACCTGCCACTGGATAATGATTGGTTTTTAATTGTAAAGAAAAAAGAAGAATAGTTCTTTGCCTTTACATTTGCAGCATGTCAAATCCTGTAATATGTATAGGAGCCGCCTTAGTAGATGAATTGTTTCATGCTACCGATAATATGCTGTTTGCCACTACCAATGATGCTACCGTTACAAAAACTGCCGGTGGCGTAAGCCGCAATATTTCTCATCAGTTAGCCTTGCTGGGTGTACCGGTTCAGCTGATCAGTGTTTTTGGAGATGACAGTGATGGTGACTGGTTAAAACAGGTTTGTATTAATGCCGGTGTTAAACTCGATGCTTCAATTACTAAAAAGGGGCTTTCCGGAAAATACACCGGTATCCTGAATGTGGACGGCTCATTGTTTTCTGCTTTCTTAACGAATGCTGCTAATCATTTGATCACACCAGAGCATTTAACCAGGCATATTGAGCTGCTAAGAACCGCTTCCTTCCTGTTAGCTGATGCCAATATCAGTGTTGATACGGCTGAATGGTTACTTGCGTTCAGTAAAGAAACCGGGATTCCGTTTGTGTTAGAACCGGTTTCGGTTCCCCCCGCCAAAAAATTCACCAATGTTAACCTGGATGGCTTGTATATGATAACACCCAATGAAGATGAATTGCCGGTGCTTTGTTCAGAACAGGCTTCTATGACGCAAATGCAGATACAGCAATTGCTGGAAAAAGGAGTACAGAATATCTGGTTGCACAATGGCAAAATGGGTTCAGCATTGTACAATAAAGAAAAAGCAATTACTCTTCCTGCTCCTTCTTTGGAAGTGGTGGATTGCACCGGTGCCGGTGATGGTTCCCTGTCAGGCTTTATACTGGGCAAACACCTGGGTAAAGAAGACATGGATTGTCTTAAGCTGGCGCATACTTTATCTGCAGAAATATTACAGGTAAACGGTGCCATTGCCACACACCTTAACCAGGAAAAATTATTAGGTCTCATCACCAAATATTATCCCTCCTGATGAATTCACTATTGGAAATACATCCTGAGGTAAAGGAGGCGTTGAAAAACAACAAACCGGTTGTTGCATTAGAGTCCACCATCATTTCGCATGGAATGCCTTATCCTAAGAATGTGGAGACCGCTTTTGCAGTAGAAGAAGTAGTGAGGGCCAATGGCGCTGTGCCTGCAACGATCGCCATCTTTAATGGTAAGTGTTATGTAGGATTAACCAATAAACAACTGGAATATTTTGGTAAAGCAAAAGATGTATGGAAAGTGAGCTTACGGGATATGCCTTATGTCATCAGTCAAAACTTATATGGGGCAACAACTGTTGCGGCTACCATGCGGATAGCTGATATGGCTGGAATAAAAGTTTTTGTAACCGGGGGCATCGGTGGTGTGCACCGTGGTGCAGAAACAAGTATGGATATCTCTGCAGACCTGACGGAGATGGCGCAAACATCTGTGGCGGTAGTATCAGCCGGTGTAAAATCAATTTTAGATATTGGATTGACATTAGAATATTTGGAAACAAAGGGAATACCGGTTGTTACCTATGGCCAGGATGAATTTC
>CAZTKV010000015.1:0-5494 GCA_964614285.1 uncultured Chitinophaga sp.
ACAGAGTAATCAACTCAGATACAAGCCCTCCGGTTAAACCCCGGAGGGCTTTTTTATAGCAGCCTGGTATTATTTATTCAGCCTCTTAGAAATAAATAAAAAGTAGAGTAAAAAACAAAAATGCCTCCGCCAGAAGTCATTTTTGAACTATAAAATGCTTTATTATCTAATTGTATTTCCTTTAAATGGCTTAGCAGGATTGGGTGTCCGGCCTATAGGATTCTGTAATAGGATGTTTGAATTACTACCAGCATTTGGCATTACATCATATTCTTTCATGTCAGGAACGATACAAGGCATATTATCAGTTGGAAGGATATATACTCTGTCATTATTTGGCAGCTTGTGAGAGAAAGTCGCTTTATAGTTGTTAATTATTGAATAGCTACCGGGTGATGAGTCTGGTTTCCTGAACTTGCTGAGAGTTTCCTGTCCGGGCTTTAATCCAGTTTTTTCTGTTGCCTTTTTTTGAAGATGCTTTTCAATGTCAAAAAGATCCTTTTGCTGTGCATTTGCCGAGCACAGAGCGAATACTCCGAAAACAAGAAATATCCTTTTCATTGACAAAGTTTGAGTAATAAATATAGAATTATTTCCTCATCCTTTTCCATGCATTTATTAAACCATTGGTCGAAGAATCATGGCTGGTAATTGGCTCCTTCGTTTGTAGTTCGGGTAAGATTTTGTTTGCCAGTTGTTTGCCGAGTTCAACACCCCACTGATCAAAACTGTAGATATTCCAGATAACTCCCTGTACAAATATCTTATGCTCATACAATGCAATCAGTTCTCCTAAAACATAAGGAGTAATCTTTTTTACCAGTATCGAGTTTGTAGGCCTGTTGCCCTTAAAAATTTTATACGGGAGAAGCTTAGCTATCTCCTCTGTACTTAATCCCTGTTTCTCTAATTCTTTTTCTGCCTCATCTTCTGATTTACCATTCATTAACGCTTCAGTTTGCGCAAAGAAATTACTCAGCAGTTTAGCATGATGGTCTCCTGTTGGATTATGTGTTTGTGCCGGTGCAATAAAATCGCAGGGAATAAGCGGGGTGCCCTGGTGAATGAGTTGATAGAATGCATGTTGTCCATTAGTTCCCGGTTCTCCCCAAATAACAGGGCCGGTAGCGTAATCAACTGGCTCGCCATTACGATCAACACTTTTGCCATTACTCTCCATATTACCCTGTTGAAAATAAGCTGCAAAACGATGAAGATATTGGTCATAAGGGAGGATCGCTTCGCTTTGAGTTCCAAAGAAATTGGTATACCATAACCCAGTCAGTGCCATCAATACAGGGATGTTCTTGTCAAAGGAATTTTCGTTAAGATGATTGTCAATGCAATTTGCTCCTTTCAGTAACTGTTCAAAATTTTTATATCCGATCGTCAACGCTATGGACAATCCGATAGCACTCCAAAGCGAATACCGCCCGCCAACCCAATCCCAGAACTCGAACATATTCTTTCTGTCTATACCAAACCTGACCACTTCTTTTTCATTGGTACTCAGTGCTACAAAATGTTTAGCTATGTGTTTTTCATTCTTAGCTCTTTTCAGGAACCATTCTCTTGCCGTATGCGCATTAGTCATTGTTTCCTGTGTAGTAAAAGTTTTTGAGGCAACGAGAAACAATGTTCTTTCAGGATTAACTTTCTTAAGCGTTTCAGTGATATGGGTACCATCAACATTTGAAACAAAGAATGTTTGGATATCTTCCATCCAATAAGGTTTAAGCGCTTCGGTTACCATTAATGGACCAAGATCACTGCCGCCAATACCAATATTGACTATGTATTTAATTTTTTTGTTTGTATAACCTCTGTGCCTTCCACTATGTACTCTAGTACAGAAACTTTTAATTTTTCGCAGTACTCTTTTTACTTCAGGCATTACATCGGTTCCCTGCGCATAAACCGGGCGGCCGGAAAAATTCCTCAACGCAACATGCAATACAGATCTCTTCTCTGTTTCGTTGATCACATCACCATTGAACATAGCATTGATGGCTTCCTTTACTTTACATTCTTCGGCTAATTGCAGGAGCAGCTGTTTTGTTTTATCTGTAATGATGTTTTTTGAATAGTCAAAAACAAGCTCATCGGTGTAAAGTGAATATTTTTTAAAGCGATCAGGCTCATTTTTGAATAACTCTTTCATATGAACATCTTTGATCTCCAAATAATGTTGCTGCAGTTGATGCCACGCATTAGTCGATGTGGGGTTGATCTTTGGTAACATAGATTAAGTTGATACTACAGTTGATTAAATACTTCAATAGTTTTATTTACCATTTCCTTACTTATATCCAAATGCACAACCAATCTTACCCTGTTAGGTGAGATCGCATATCCTAAAATACCATGATCTTTCAATTTTGCAACCAGCCCGGGTGCGGATATAGAGTCATTCAGTTCAAAAATGATAATATTTGTTTCAACAGGCAATGTTTGTGTTACAAAACTTTTTTTAGAGATGGCTTCTGCTATTTGTGATGCATGATGGTGATCTTCAGAAAGTCTGTCAATATTATTTTGTAAGGCATAGATACCCGCAGCAGCAATAAAGCCGGCCTGGCGCATCCCTCCGCCAAACACTTTTCTTATGCGTCTTGCTTTTTTAATAAAATCCTTCTTGCCTAATAATAAGCTACCCACAGGGCATCCCAGGCTTTTACTGAGGCAAACAGAGATACTATCAAATGTTTCTCCATATTTTTTTGGGGATTCTTTTTTTGCAACCAGCGCATTCCATAACCTTGCACCATCCAGGTGGAAGGATAGTTTTTTTTCTTTGCACAATGCCTGGATTTTTAGTATTTCAGAAAAATCATAACAACTGCCGCCGCCCCTGTTAGAAGTATTTTCTAAAGAAACAAGACTACTATGTGCCCGATGGGGATCATCAGGCTGAATGGCGGCAAGAACCTGGTCTGCATTTATCCTTCCCCTGTCGCCCTGCAGTAGTTTGACTGATGCACCTGAATTGAATGCAATTCCACCACCTTCATATTGATAAACATGTGAGCTCTCATCACAAATTACCTCGTCGCCGGGTTGTGTATGGCATTTGATTGCAATCTGGTTAGTCATTGTGCCAGAAGGGCAAAAAAGAGCAGCCTGCATTCCAAACATATCCGCTGCTATTTGTTCTAATTCATTTATAGAAGGATCTTCACCGAAAACATCGTCTCCGACTCTGGCCCTCATCATGGCTTCCATCATGCCGGGAGTAGGTTTGGTTACGGTATCAGATCTGAAATCAATGTTCATTCCTTTATTTTTCTGCAATATACTCCGTTCACTCCTGAAATCAGGTATTTGGCGAAGGCTGGCTAGAGGATACGGGCTCTTTTCTTAATTTGGCATCCTGTATGAAGGAGCCGACTACTCTCGAATATATACTACTCATTTTTTCCTGCTTGTTGTTTGCGCTGGCGGGCCTTTATATTTTAGCCAATTTTACCCGGCTCTTCCGTAATAGAATAGGGAATGAGCTGTTGAGGAAAAATGTAGTGGCGTGGCTTGCTATCTTTTGTATTTCGAATGCGATGTTGCCGATGAGTGGCGGTTTTTTTTACATGCTGGCAAAATGGGGTTGGTGGTGGTCAATTTTAGGGCAAATAATTTCTACAACGGTAACGACACTTGTGGTTTATAATGCAGTGAGGCTGATTGCTGAAAACAGCCGGCTTAAAAGACTTCCTTTCATTCAATACAATGTTCTTATAGTAATTACATTGATTATTACGACTGTATCAATTAATATTCCATTTGGTTATTTCTTATATGGTGACAAAACACCTTATCTCAAATATCTTATTATCAATAGTATTTACCTGGCGGGGACTACAGGATTGATATATGCTGTGATCAGCTATCTTGATATCGAGAGAAAAAGAAAATTTGATGCAAAGGAACTTGAATTGAGCCGGATGCGGGAGTTAAAGGCCAAAGCAGAATTGGATGCACTGCACTCAAAAGTAAATCCACATTTTTTATACAATGCTCTTAATTCAATTGCTGATCTCTCAATAACAGATGGCAGGAAGGCCAGGAGAATGACTATTGCACTGGCAGATCTTTTCAGGTATAGTATTAACTACAGCCATAATAATTACTCTACGATCAATGATGAGGTAGCTATGACTGAAGTTTACCTCCAGATAGAAAAAATAAGATTTGAAGATCAGCTAAATTACATTGTTCGGGTGGAAGAGGGTGCTGGTCATTACCTGATACCACGGTTCATTCTGCAACCGCTTGCAGAGAATGCCGTTAAGCATGGATTAAAGGCTACCGGCCAGATGACTGAAATATTACTGGAAGTAAAACAGGAAAATAATGTGTTGATTATTGCAATTGCGGATAATGGCCCCGAATTCCCGGCAGAGTTAGTACCAGGGTATGGTGTAAAAAGTGTTTTTGACAAGATGGATCTTCTTTTCCCGGATCAATATGAGATTCGTTTCAGCAATCATCCAAGAAAGCAGGTTTCAATACAAATCAATAAACTGATGAAAAATGAGCCAGGTCTATAAGGCAATAGTGATAGATGATGAGCCGGCTGCACGCAGGTTAATGAAAAACCTGCTGACACCGTATCAGGATATTGTAGTGGTGATAGATGAAGCAGGTAATGGGAGGGAAGCTATAGAGAAAATTGAGGCTTTAAAACCTGATCTTATTTTTTTGGATATTCAAATGCCTGATCTTACAGGTTTTGAGGTGATTGAAAAACTTTCTCACAAGCCAAGTATTATTTTTACTACTGCTTACGAGCAGTACGCAATAAAAGCTTTCGAGACCTTTTCTATTGATTACCTTTTAAAACCCATAAAGGAGGAAAGGCTGGAGCAAAGTATTCAAAAATTAAAAAGCTTTGGTCGTATATCTAATACTATTGATATATCCGGGTTGCAGGAGATTATCCGCCAGTTTCAATTGCCGGCAAAAGCATCAGCTTTGCCCATAAAGACGGGTGACAGGATCATCCTGCTCCGGTATGAGAATATTGTCTATATGGAGGCCCAGGATAAATATGTGTATATATATACAACAGATGGAAACAAACATCTTACAGACCATTCACTTACTAATTTGTCAGAAAAACTCCCATCCCAGTTTTTTCGCATCCAAAAGTCTTATATTATTAATAAGGACAAGATCAGGGAAATGCACCGTCACTTTAACGGCCGCTACTTGTTTGTAATGGATGACAAACCCGGAACCAGGCTCACCTCGGGCCGTACCTATCATGATGCAATCAGAACTGAGTTTGGATTGTAATCGTGCCTTTTATATGATTATTTGCCTGTATTCTGTCTTTAATCCTCTATTATTTGCCCCTTTTTACAGGATATCCATTTATCCTCAAGAACCACCGTTTATATGAAAGGGAGGCTCTTTTGTAACCCAATTTAAGGCACCACGTCATACTCCTGTAGTCCGGAACGGCCGATTATCCCTAAAATAGGCCGTTTAATTTAAAACA
>CAZTKV010000015.1:5594-8675 GCA_964614285.1 uncultured Chitinophaga sp.
GCAGATAAAACAGGAAAATTCGAGTTTGATATGGTGCCTGATGGCCGCTACATTGTTTCAATCAATGCAGTTGGTCACAATAAGGGCTTTTCTGAAGTTTTTGAAATCGGAGCAAACAATGCCCTGGTTGTACTAAAAACGATTGAACTGGTTCCGCAAACGAAATCGTTAAGTGGAGTAACGGTAACGGCAAAAAAACCATTGATCGAGCAAAAGATTGATCGTACAATCGTAAATGTTGAAGCTGCTGTAACTAATGTAGGTACATCAGCGATGGAAGTATTGGAAAAATCTCCGGGTATATCCGTTGACAAAGACGGTAATATAAGTCTGAAAGGCAAACAAGGTGTTCAGGTATATATTGACGGAAGGCCAAGCTATCTCGGAGGCGCAGATCTCGCCAATTATCTCCGTAGTCTCAGCAGCAGCCAGTTGGACCAGATTGAAATTATGACCAACCCCCCGGCAAAATTTGATGCTTCTGGTAACAGTGGTGTTATCAATATTAAAACCAAAAAAACGAAACAGTTTGGTTATAGTGGCAGCATTTCTTCTACTTATAGCCAGGGACGATATGCCAAGATCAATGAGTCATTCAATTTTAATTACAGGAAAAATAAAGTAAACTTCTTTACAACACTGGGTTATAATAACCGGAAAAATTTTCAGGACCTCGACATTCAACGTAAGTTCATTGAGTCGGCAACCAAAGAAGTGAAATCTAATTTTACTCAGGAATCGAGAATAAGGGAAAATGGTAAGTCACATAATGCCAAAATTGGGCTGGATTATTTTGCTTCAAAGAAAACAACAGTGGGAGTAGTGTTTACCGGCTTTTATAACCCCGGGCAGTTCAGTAACCGCAGTGATGTGATGATTTTTGATCCTGCCATGCTATTGCAGAGCCGCACACTGGCAAGTACCAGCAATGACAGAAAGTGGAAGAATTTCAGTAGTAATTTAAATTTTCGTCATGTATTTGATTCAACCGGGAGGGAGCTAACAGCAGATGTGGATTATCTTACATACCGCAGTACCAACAGTCAGGATCTGATAAATGCCTACTTTGATGCAGGAGGTGTGCCTACCTTTAAAGCAGATACATTGTTGGGTAGTTTGCCACAGGATATAAATATCTATACGGCAAAAATGGATTATACTCATCCATTAAAAAAGGGAGCCAAGTTTGAAGCCGGGATTAAAACCAGCTTTGTAAATACGGATAACAATGCCATTTATGACAGTGTTAATTATGGAGTGAGAGTAAGGGATATTGGTCGCAGTAACCATTTCATTTATGATGAGAATGTGAATGCAGCTTATGTTAACTACAGCAGACCGTTGAGCAAGAAAATATTTGGCCAGTTTGGATTGAGGTTAGAGAATACTAATGCAAAAGGAAACCAGGTGACCAGTGGTGAAAAGTTCAAACGTAACTACACACAGCTTTTCCCTACAGCGTTCTTGCAGTATACCATTAATGACAAACATACGTTGGGTATCAATTATGGCAGAAGGATTGACCGCCCTGATTATGAGGACCTGAATCCTTTTATCATGTTCCTTGACAGGTATACCTTTGAGCAGGGTAATCCGAACCTGAGACCTCAGTTTTCTCATAACATTGAATTAACCCACACTTTTAGAGGATTCCTGACAACAACCCTTAACTATACAAACACTACAGATATTATCAACGAAGTGCTTGAACAGAATACTGAGAAGAACGAAACATTTGTCAAAAAATCAAATATAGCCCGGCAAAGCCAATATGGTATTTCAGTGAGTGCAGGCGGGCAAATCACAAAATGGTGGAGTGGCAATGTGTATGCTAATGTTTATAACAACCGGTTTAAAGGCCTGGCAAATGGAGATCCGATTGACATCAGTGCCACAACAGGTCAGTTCAATGCATCCAATCAATTCAAATTTGCTAAAACATGGAGTGCCGAGTTAAGCGGTTTCTACAGAACTGGTGGTGTAGATGGTGTATTCAGGATTGGTGGGTTTGGTATGATAAATATGGGAGTTAGCAAACAGATTTTGAAAGGGAAAGGATCTCTGCGATTTAATGTCCGTGATATTCTTTACTCACAAAAGATCAGCGGTGATATAAAATACAGCAATATTGACGCAGCCTTCCAGCAGCAAAGGGATTCAAGGCAGGTAGCGCTTGGTTTCACTTATCGTTTCAGTAAAGGAAAAGTGAATGGTAATAGTCAGAAAAGAAAAACAGGCGGTGCCTCAGAGGAGCAAAACCGTGTAAATGCGGGCGGAGATAATTAACACGAACCTTTAATTATTAAACCTTATTAAAACAATCCTTCTGTGATCCACAGAAGGATTGTTTTTTTTATATGTTAATACTGTATTAACATATCTGTTGTATGAGTGATCAAATTTGCCGCTTGTGTATTGATAATTGATACCTACCCTTTGTCACGACAACTACGAAACTTATCATATTTCTTTTCTCTTATCCTTATTTCTGTTGCATCTTCATTCCAGATTCAATCACCAACCATTAGCCATGAATATGAGAAAGTATCTAACCTTCTGTTGCATCTTCTTTGTTTGCAGCGCAAACATTATCGCTCAAAACAAAACAGGCAAAGTTTCCGGCCAGGTACAGGATCAGTCAAGCAAGCCTCTCGCGGCTGTTTCGGTATCATTATTAAAGCTAGCAGACTCATCTTTAGTAAAAACAGCTGTTACAGGTAAAGATGGAAAATATGAGTTTGAGAGTATTGCTGATGGAGAATACCTCATTTTAACTTCTTCCGTTGGTTTTGAAATGACCTACAGTAGTAGTTTTTCTGTTAGTGAAGCCAGTAATGCCATCCAGGTAGCTGTTTTACAAATGCCGCATGCTTCAAAAAATCTTAGTGATGTAACTATAACAGCCAAAAAGCCTTTTATAGAGACTAAGATTGATAAAACTGTAGTGAATGTAGATGCTTCTCCAACTAATGCAGGAGCTACGGCGTTGGAAGTATTGGAAAAATCTCCAGGTATAATGGTGAATAATGACGGAGCAATCAGCCTGCGGGGTAAAGCTGGTGTGATCGTTATGATGGATGG
>CAZTKV010000015.1:8775-15398 GCA_964614285.1 uncultured Chitinophaga sp.
CATACTCTAAAACTGGGACTTGATTACTTTGCTGATAAGAAAAATACATTTGGTATTGTCGTAAGCGGGTTTACTTTTTCAGGACATCCTACTCCTCAAACAGTTACAACCACAGCAGATGAAAATTACCAGCTATTATCAATGATGGTTTCTCAGACAGATAACAGAATAAAATTCAGAAATTTTACTTCCAATTTTAATTACCGTCACCAGTTTGATTCTGCGGGCCGTGAGTTGTCAGCTGACCTTGATTTCATTGCTTATGATAATACATCGAGGATGACCCTGACCACCGATTTTTTTGATGGATCAGAACAACCTATAGGCAGCCAGTTGATACTTAAAGGATATTTGCCTTCAGCAATAAAAATTTACTCAGCCAAATCAGATTATGTTCATCCTTTCAAAAAAGGAGGGAGAATTGAAGCGGGTATAAAGAGTAGTTATGTAACAAATGATAACCTGGTGAATTATGAGCGATGGGATGGTACTAAATGGATCGCTGATGGCAGATCCAACCATTTTATCTATGATGAGAATATTAATGCTGTTTACTTTAATGCCAATACACAAATCAAAAAATGGTCATTCCAGGGAGGTCTCAGACTGGAAAATACTGTTGCAAAAGGATACCAGGTGACTAATGACTCTTCGTTCAAAAGAAACTTTACTAATCTTTTCCCGAGTGCATTTATCAGCTATGCAGCTGATAAGGATAACCAGCTTACAGTTTCTTACAGCCGGAGAATTACCAGACCTAATTACCAGGACCTGAATCCGTTTATCTATTTTCTTGATTCACTTTCATACAGAAAAGGAAATCCATTCCTGCTGCCTCAGTTCACTCATAATATTGAACTAAGTCATTCCTTTAAAGGAAAGCTGATCACTACGCTGAATTACAACACTACAAATAATGTTATCTCACAAATACTAAAGGCGGATGGAGACCTGGTATTCCTTACGTCGGATAATGTGGCCAGGTTCCGGAATATCGGGATAGCTATTACTGCACCTATACCTGTTACTAAATGGTGGACATCTAATATTTTCACCAATATCTTCAATAATCATTATGAAGGGGTATATGAAGGTAAGCCCCTTGATCTGTCATATACGTCGTTTATGATCAATATGACCCAGACCTTTACCATCAAGCAAGGCTTTACTTTGGAAATGACAGGATTTTACCGGGCCAGGGGTGTTGATCAGTTAAGTATAAATGAGCCGATGTATGTGCTAAGTTTTGGAGGTCAGAAGCAGGTAATGAAAGGCAAAGGAACTGTTCGTCTCAACCTTCGTGACCCATTCTGGTTACAACGGTATAAAGGGCGAACCGAATATGATGTTATTGATTCAAGAGTGCAGAACCGCTGGGATAACCGGCAGGTTACAGTCTCATTCACTTACAGGTTTGGTAAAAATGGACAGCAAAACTCTCCCCGCCGCCGTAACAGTGCATCGCAGGATGAACAGAACCGGGTAGGGCAGGGTGGTCAGTAAGTTCTTCAACCCGCAGTTTTCTCATATCATATATTGTGCGAGACGTCCCTCTTTTTAAAGAGGGACTTTTTATATTTGTATATAACCAAAACATACCACTATGCCATCCTTTGATATTGTAAGTAAAGTAGATGCTCAGGCATTGGACAACGCTGTGAACGTAACTACTAAAGAAATCACTAACCGATTTGACTTTAAAGGATCACATGTAGTCATTAATCTTGATAAAAAAGATTTTCTTATTAAACTGGAAACAGATGATGATATGAAAATGCGGCAATTGATTGACGTGCTGATTAGCCGTGCTCATAAGCAGGGAATAGCTCCGGAGGCCTTTGATGCCTCCAAGGAGGGAGCTCAAAGTGGTAAAGTATGGAAGAAAGAGGTGAAAGTGAGAAATGGGCTTACGCAGGAAGATGCAAAGAAAATAGTTAAGCTGATAAAAGATTCCGGACTTAAAGTGCAGGCTTCTATTAACGACGACCTGGTAAGGGTAACCGGAAAAAAAATTGATGACTTGCAGTCTGTGATCCAACTGTGTAAAACTTCCAGCCTTGGAATTCCTTTACAATATGTCAATATGCGGGATTAAAATCTGCATAAGGCCTGTTTTCTGTGCATTAAGGGGTGCAAAACAGGTGCATATCAAAATGGTTAAATATTTGGAAACAGCTATTTTCAGAAAGTATATTTGACATACAACTGCACGAAGTTTTAGCAATAAAACGGAAATGCAAAGGATAGAAAGAAACCTGTAATAAGGTGGAAATCAATCCAGAAAGCATCGGGTAAGTAAACAGAAGGCGAAAGCTGGAATGTAAGCTCACTTGGTGCTTTCGTCTTTTCCGACCTCTTGATTATTGGTAATAAGATTTGGATATAAGCCTTGCCGGGTCTATCTTTGCGATCCAAAATTTATCTTTTCATCTGTACGGCAAAACCCGTGCAGCCTTAAAAATCATAGAGTTATGAAAAAAGGAATCCACCCCGATAGTTATCGGTTAGTAGTTTTCAAAGACATGAGTAATGGTCATTCTTTCCTGAGCCGTTCTACTGCAGTTTCAAAAGAGACAGTAAAATGGGAAGATGGTAATGAATACCCGCTGATCAAACTGGAGATTTCAAGCACATCACATCCTTTCTTTACCGGTAAGAATATGCTGGTGGATACAGCGGGCCGTATCGACAAATTCAAGAAGAAATACGCAAAAAAAGCAGAATAATATTAACTTGTGACACTACTCTGAGCGAAAGCGAGGAGTTTTGTTTTTCATGGCTATACTTTAGACCTCCCGGTTCTCCGGGAGGTTGTTTATTTTTACACCTATTCAAAACTCCATGAACAAGATCATTTTTACTGAAGAATTCTGCCAGCCGGAAAACCTTCACCCTTTTACGTTAACAAGACAAATACAAGACATTCGTGTTGGTATTCTTACTATACGAGAAAAATGGGAACTAATGCTCGGGCTAACTTCTTTCGATAAGAAGGAAGACGATTATAAAGATCTTGAGCGTTCAGTTAATATAGATGAAGTGATTGGCGATGATGTTTGCTTTATGATACATGGAAATGTATTGCCTACACCAAAATTGGTAAAGGCAATTCTGCAGCTAAAAAATGGTGAATTTATCGCCACTTCCGGCGGAAATAGTATTGCATTCCGGATTACAAAAAATGAAATCGCTGATAAATACAAAATAAAAGTTGGCCAGGCTGTTCAATTCAAGGAGGATATAAAAACGATACAGTATCCCTGGGATATTTTTCAGCTAAATGATTGGGCTATTCGCCAGGATTTCAAACTGCTTACTGCTAAACGAAAATCACAAACTCTTTCCAAAACCAATAAAGTGATAAAGCCTTCGCAGGTTTTTGTTGAAAAAGGTGCTGTAGTGGAATATTGTATCATTAATGCGTCTGCAGGACCTGTTTATATAGGTAAGGATGCTGAAATAATGGAAGGCTGCATCATCCGCGGACCATTTGCCATGTGTGAAAAAGCTTGCCTGAAAATGGGGGCAAAGATTTATGGGGCTACTACGCTGGGACCTCAATCAGTGGCAGGAGGGGAAGTTAAAAACTCTGTTTTATTCGGGTATAGTAATAAAGCACATGACGGGTATCTTGGGGATTCTGTAATTGGAGAATGGTGTAATATGGGAGCAGGTACTTCTAATTCTAACCTAAAAAACAATGCAAGTGACGTAAAAGTGTGGACGCCTAAAGGGGAAATGAATGCTGGCGCAAAATGTGGTGTTATGATGGGTGATTATTCAAGAACTGCTATAAATACTGCTATAAATACAGGTACCGTTATCGGCGTAAGTTGTAATGTTTTTGGGTCCGGGCTTACGCCTAAATATATTCCCAATTATTCATGGGGGAGCGAGGGGGTTAAACGGTATGAGTTTGAAAAAGCCGTACTGGATATCGAGGATTGGAAAAAACTAAAAGGGCAGGAAATAACCAATGATGAAAAAAGCATATTGAAATATATCTTTGACAAATTTTAAAACTGTACAATGAGGAAACAAATAGCTGCAGCTAACTGGAAGATGAATCTTACCTATCAGCAAGGAGAAAAATTATTGGATGATATTCTGGATGCAAAGATTGGCCTGTCTTCCCACCAGCATACTATTTTTGCCGTTCCCTTTCCTTACTTATTAATGACCCGTAGTGAGGTAGAAGATGCAAGAAACTATCATGCAGCAGCACAAAATTGTCATCACAAAAAATCAGGTGCTTATACTGGCGAAGTCTCTGTGGAAATGCTTCATTCTATCGGGGTTAACTATTGTGTCATTGGTCATAGTGAAAGAAGAGGGTATAATGCCGAAACAAATGCTATGCTTGCCGAAAAGGTTAACCTGTGTTATGATAATCATATAGTACCTATTTTTTGTTGTGGTGAGCCGCTGACAATACGGGAAGCAGGTACACAGAATGATTTTGTAGCAACACAGTTAAAGGAATCAATATTTCATTTGCCGGCCGATAAGATCAGGGAAATTATTATTGCATATGAGCCTATCTGGGCTATCGGGACCGGCAAAACAGCTTCTACCGGTCAGGCACAGGAAATTCATCAGTTTCTTCGTTCTGTAATTGCTGCTCAGTATGGGAGTGAAATTGCTAATGAAATCCCTATTCTTTATGGTGGTAGCGTGAAGGCGAATAATGCAAAAGAATTATTCAGTTGCCCGGATGTGGATGGAGGATTGGTAGGAGGGGCTTCGCTGGTTGCTGCTGATTTTATTGAGATCATAAAATCATTGAAATAAACCGGGGTCAAGAGCCGTAGTATTTCAACTTGTTAATTATTTAATTATAGCCAGTCCTTATCATATAGTGCTGCAGCGGAAGAATCAGGTACTTCTCAGTTTCCTGAAAATAAGGGCTGTTATTAATGGGAAGGAAATATATACTTTACCTGATAGTAAACCGGTTGTAATAACTGTCCAGGCAAATAACCCGCGGATAGTAATTACTGATGGGTATCACATTACTAAACCACTAAAGCTGGTGTATAAAGATCTTCATACGTATTGTTTTAAAGTTGTTTGTGCTATTAATGATGCGCAACTGATCATTGGTTTTGCAGTACTGGTAATATTATATCTTTCTGGATTCTATACAGGAGTATTAGCGCTAAAAGTATTCAGTTTTTTTCCTGTAGTTTATTTATTAATGTTCTATTATATGAACCGGAAGGAGTTCATTCGCCTTGTGCCTGTTACAAATTAATAGGCTATTTTTATTGCATGTCACGGAAAAAAATACTCTGGCTTTGTAGTTGGTATCCTGGTAAAACGGAACCTTTTAACGGCGATTTTGTACAGCGCCATGCCCGTGCCGCAGCATTATACAATGATATTTGCGTCATTCATGTAGCCGGTGATGATACAGGGAAAATCCGCCGAACTGAACAGGAATTAAATACATCAGGAGGATTAACAGAGCATATTTTGTATTATAAAGGACCTTCTTCTTACCCGGGTAAGCTTTTGTCCCATTACCGGTGGTTCTTCCTTTTTAAAAAAGCAATTAACCACTACCTGGACAAGTACGGAGAGCCTGATATTGTACATGTGCATGTTCCGGTAAAAGCCGGACTATTTGCATTATGGCTAAAAAGAAAGTATGGCATTCCTTATGTTATTACAGAGCACTGGGGAATATACAATAGTGTAGAAGTAAATAACTATGCAGGTAAATCAAGAGCTTTTAAGCAGTTAACAAGAAATGTGTTTAAAAATGCTGATATTTTTCATAGTGTCAGTTATTTTCTTGCAGCCGGGGTGAATAAACTTGTACTCAGGATAAATTCCCATATAATTCCAAACGCAACAGATACAGACTTCTTTTACTACAAAGAGAAAGAGAATAATGTGTTTCGCTTCATTCATGTATCAAACATGGCACCACTGAAGAATGCAGAAGGAATACTGAGGTCTTTTCGGTCATTACTTGATCAAAACAGTAATGTTGAATTGGTTATTGTGGGCGACACTGACAATTCACTAAGGGAGTATGCTATGAAACTCAACCTGCCCGGTAAGGCAGTTTCTTTTCGCCGTGAAATGCCCTACCAGGAGGTGGCAGCAGAAATGCAGAAAGCGGATTGCTTTATCTTATTCAGTAATATAGAAAATTCACCTTGTGTAATAGGGGAAGCTTTGTGTTGCGGTCTGCCGGTTATTGTCACAAATGTAGGTGGGATACCTGAATTGGTAAATGAAACTAATTCGGTATTGATAAAACCCAAAGATGAAAAAGCGCTTACTTCAGCTATGCAGCAAATAATGACCGGGTATGCTGCCTATGACAGGAAGAAAATAGCAGAAGAGGCATCAAATAAATTCAGCTATTCAGTAATAGGAAAGAGATTTGATGAAGTCTACTCCCGGCTTGCCGTTCATAGTTAACCTGTTTATCCCTTTAATTTTTTTATCAATTCAACATATTCTGTCATTGCCTCGGTAGATGATTTGCCTTTCAGGCCTGCCCAGGCTTCATATTTTGCTTTTGCTACAAAATCAAAAGGATTAGAAGGCGGATCAGCATTTATATCACCTTCACTGGCTTGTTTGTAAAGAGAGTATAATTGAAGTAA
>CAZTKV010000015.1:15498-16746 GCA_964614285.1 uncultured Chitinophaga sp.
TCTTTCTTACTTCTGAAGATATCAAGTGTTATCTGTATTTCTTCCAATGTTCTTGGAAAGCCACGGTACACTCTTTCAGTAACCTTCTCTGTGCCGATTATTTCATTGGGAATAGCATACCCAGCATTTACCAGTCCGCAATAATCAAAATCATAAGGAACAACGATAGGAGGGGCTGCTTCATTACCTCTTTCGTAAATAAGCTTGATATTGTGATTGTTCGGTACGGCCCAGTCTGTATTTCCGATCATATACTGAAAAAGGGCTACCATTGTCATCATATCCCGGTTGGTAGCTTCTGTTAAAAACTTTGCATCCGCCTTTTTCCTGCAGCCATTCCGTCGGGCCATATCACCATCGTCTTCTATCAGGAAAGCATATTGGCTGAATGATTTTACTTTCCCTCTTGAGTCATTATAATTTACGTTGAGCAACCTTACCCGAAAACTCCTGTCTTCCAGGATATTGTAGATCTTATATACCAGAAATTCTTTCAGTAATAACTCTTCATCTTCTTCCTTGATACCACATCCGATCACCAGCTTCAATTTTCCCAATGGGTTAAGACGGGGGGAAGTGGTATTCCGAAAATTAAGCATCATAGGCGGTATACGGCAATAACTTCTCCTGAATTTCCCCCTGGCACCTACCATAATTGATTCTTCTATGATTGAACTATCCGGGAATTTCATTGATACGGTGGCTGGCTGGAAAACATCCTGTTTCTTTTCTGTTTGTAACTGCCTTATATCCGTTGTGAGTGTCATGCTGATCAACGCCTCGCCTGTAAAAAATTTAATGCTATCAACCGTTCCGGTTTGTGCATTGGAAACAATTGAAGTTGCCAGCAGAAATACTGAGAATATCCGGATAGCCTTTTTCATATTGTGGTATGTTGATAGTTGATTATTTTGTATACAGTAAGTTACAAAAGACAGCTGATACTCATCATACGTTTTAGGGTCATTTCAAAATCTCTGTAATCACTTCCCCGATTGAACCATTTGGCATTTGTATATGAAGTAATGCCCCCAGTGTTGGCGCAATATCTGTCATATACGTATCCCGGTTCGTCTTGCCTTGCCTGATACCCCAGCCATACCATAGCAATGGAATATGAGTGTCATAAGGATTCCATAGACCGTGGGTGGTACCGGTATTATTCCAGGCATCAATATAATTAGGTTTCAGGATAAATTGTATATCCCCGTTTCTTCTTGGGTAGTAGCCATTATTGAGCATTTTTCT
>CAZTKV010000015.1:16846-21794 GCA_964614285.1 uncultured Chitinophaga sp.
AACTCCCTGTCGAGTCTCAGGAATCCATCTTCTGCTTCAATCGAATTGGGACCAAATGTATGCCCTATGTAATCAGGTGATGAGAAGCTGATAGCGAGAAAGTCTGTTATATTATCTGCGCCCAGTTGTTCATTGATAAGTGCTTTTTTTGCAAAATCAAAGGTCAGACTATTGCCCATCGGAGTTGTTGAGATCTTCCCGTAATCCTTTCCAATGAAATTTTTCAGGTCATAAGGAAATTTAGAACCAAAGGGTTTTGATTCATATTTTTTTTCATCAGCTGTACTTTGCAGATATGAGTTTTCAGGATAAAGCAGTGGCCAGCCTTTTTCGTAGAAGGAATCAACTATTTTTTGATTATTGTATTCCGCAACCCATTTTGGCAATTCGTTCATGTAGTAAGTAGAAGTGATCCATTTTCCCGCACTATTATCATACCAGTAAGCAGCATTAGCGCTATGTCCGGCTGGCAAAATGCCACCACGATCTTTTATCGCAACACCTATAACCTTACTTTTAAAATTAGTAGCAAGGCGAAGTTCATCGCATATGCTGGTAACCAGCATATTCCGGGGACTCATTTTACCCTGAGTGGAATTGCTGCCAACGGTATTTACGGTTTTATCCTCTGTGCAATAGACGCCTCTCATCTGATCGTTATCCCACCAGTAATTGCCGGTAATGCCGCTTAAAGCCGGAACTGATCCGGTATAAATTGTACTATGACCACAAGCCGTGACAGTTGGGGTATAGGGTATATAAGTATTCTCACAGGTAAAACCTTGGTTGAGCATTCTTTTAAAGCCTCCTGTTTCACCATAACGGTCATAATAACGATAGAGATAATCCCAGCGCATCTGGTCCATTACCAGTCCCACTACTATTTTAGGACGCTTAAGTTCCTGCTGTGCCTGTATATTAATAAATACGGTCAGAAATAATATGATTGAAAAAAAACGCTTCATACAATTTTGTTTTGGCAAATGTAAGGGTTTGAAGGTTTTATAATTGTTACCAACAGATGACGATAAACTGATATATTAAGGATGCTTTTGCCCCGAAAATTAGATTTAAATCAAGGTCTTTACATTATTTTTAGCAGATGAAAACGATTGGTCTTGTCGGGGGAACGTCCTGGGTTTCTTCATTGGATTACTATCGCCTGTTCAATGAGTTAACAAACCAGCGGTTAGGCGGGAATGAAGCAGCTAAGATTGTTTTGTATTCAGTGAATTATGGAGAGATCGTCAAGCTAACTCATGCGGGCAACTGGGATGCGATCGCAACAATAATTTCTGAAGCCGCACAAAGCACTGAAAAGGCAGGTGCTGATTGCATCCTGCTTGGCGCCAATACCATGCATCATATTGCCGAAAAAGTTCAGCGATCAGTTACTATCCCACTGATCCATATTGCAGATGTAGTGGCAAAGTCTATCAGGGAAAAGGGGCTGCAAAAAGTGGCTTTGCTGGGTACAAAATATACTATGCTTTTCGATTTTTACAGGAACAAACTTGAAGAATATGATATTGAAACAATAATTCCTGGTGCCGATGGAATTGAGTTTGTGAATAGTGCCATATATAATGAGTTAGGCAAGGGTAAGTTTTTGCTAGAAACAAAACATAAGTTCCTGCAATTGATTGAAGAATTATCTGACGAAGGGGCACAAGCTGTTATTTTGGGATGCACCGAAATACCTATGCTGATCAAACAGGATGATAGTGTTGTCCCTTTACTTGATACCACTTTGTTACATGCTACTGCAGCAGTGGACTTTGCTTTGCAGTAACCTCTCTAATGGGAGTACAGTGCTCCGACAATATCTTCACTTGTCCATTATTCTTTACAATAGTAATACTGCATCGCTGGTTATCGTCAAATGCTTGCCCGTGGTAAGAGCCTTTGCCTTTCCAAATAGTGTTTACGACAGCCGTATTACCTTCCAATTGCATGGTGTATTCCTGCCTTTCCATTGTTTGCAGTTGGTAAATAGATGAATCTGCTGTTTGAATAAGACTGTTTCTGTCAAATGTACTTCCCGATTGTGTAAAGTAAATGTATTGCCGGGAGAGAACAGAGTCTACCACCCGGGCATCTTTATTTTTCCAGCCTTCATCAAACCGGTTAATAACCGCCATTACTTCTTCAGGAGTAAGATCATCTTTCTCTTTACAGGCTGGTAAAGTGAGAAGAAGCAGTATACTAAGCACAGCTATGGTTTTCATAAGCAGCAAATTTACTAACTGTGAAGTTTATATGCAGGCAAATGCAGATAGGTTTTTTAGCGGTCAGCTCCTTAGTTTCCAGAAAAAGTAAGAGGCAATGATGCATAGTCCCCCAACTGACCACCATAGCATATCAAAGCCGGAATATTCCACTAATTGGGCCCCGCCCATAGGACCAAGTGTTTGTGCAGCTGACCATGCCATAGTGTAGAGTGCAGCATATTCCCCACGATTGGATGGCTGTGTTCTGCTGATCCAGTAACTGTTCATAAAGGGCATGGAAAGTATTTCTCCAAGGGTCACCATGATAATCATTCCAAATGCCAGCAAAGGGCCAATACCCGGAATATTCAGCATCAGGAAAGAGGCGCCGACCATGAATACACCGATAGTAATGTAATAGAGGATATTTCTTTTCCCTTCTAACCGGTATATAAGCACCATTTCTATTATTGCAATCAGGATACCGTTGGAGGCCATAAGCATACCAATAAATGGTTTGGAAAAATGAAGCTCGGTTTTAAAATAAACAGGCAAATTGGTAAATAATTGAAAAAAGCAACTTGCAAAAAGCATACTGATAATAATAAACAGTAAATACTTTTTATCATTATAGGCGGATAATGTTGCCGGCTTGCTATCTTTCTGCTTTGCAGGCTTGTAGGCAACCGGTTTTAAGAATAGCCACATTACAAGGGCAGCCGAAATATTTGTAAGTCCATCCACCCAAAACAATAGCTCATAACTAACATCTGCAAGGAAGCCACCTAATCCACTTCCTACCGCCCAACCAATATTTATGGCTAACCTGTTAAGAGCATAAGATCGGGTACGGTTTTCTGTTTTACTATAAAATGCGATAGCGGTAGAATTGGCGGGTCGGAAAGCCTCATTTACAAAACTGAGGAGGAACGTAAAGGTGCAAATAAGGGGATATGTTTTCATTTGCCCTAACACCATAAACATAATCCCTCCAACAAAAAGAGTAAATAGTTGCACCGGATAAAATCCAATCCTATCTGTTAATCTGCCACCCAGCCAGGCACCACTAAAAGCCCCTGCACCAAATAGCCCAAATACAAAACCGGCTTCACCAACAGAGTATCCCATTTCGGGGCTGGTAAGGTAAAGTGTCATGAAGGGAACTACCATAGTACCGCTTCTGTTTATCAGCATGATCAGTGATAGCAGCCATGTTTCTCTCGAGAGGCCTGCATAGGCATTACGATATGTTTTAGCTGTTGCTGATAACATGGCGGCAAAGTTACCGGAAGTAGAGGCAGGAAAGCAACCGTTGATACCGTTAGTCCGATTGGAAATAAGATTTTTGTTCCCTGTTTTATATAATCAATGTATATTCAGTTTTAAATTTAACCAATATGAAGAAATTTTTGATACTCACCGTTCTTATAGCATTAACGATAATAATATCGAATTGCGGATCATCAAAAAAGGCTACGGCCAGTGCCCCCAAGTCAAATTATGAAACCAATTTGAAGACGCTAATAGCTGATAACTGCTCTCCTTGTCACATTCCTGCTAAAGGAGGTAATAAGAAGGCTTATGATAATTTTGCAAACGTAAAGACAGATATTGACGAGATGATACGCCGTATGGAACTGAACCCGGGGGAGAAGGGATTCATGCCTTTTAGAAAGATGACAAAGCTTAGTGATAGCACTATTGCTGTATTTAAGCAGTGGAGAGCAGACGGGCTGCTGGAGAAATAAAGAAAATTATTCTTTGATAAGCAAATCATATAGTTCCCTTGTCCAGTCGACCCGGAGAAAGGAGAATGAATGATCCGGGTTTTCAGGTGGCAGTTCGATCATCAGTTTGTCCTCGAATTTTGAGATGTATTGATTCTCATTGATCTTTTTCCACTCATATTTTTTTTGTGCAAGCGCTGCTTGCAGTAACCTGGAAAGGCAGGAGTCGCACCGGGTTATTATTGTCTCTGATTTGCACCGGCCTGATTCATCAAATAAGTAAATAAACACCGGATCAGTAGCCCTGCTATCAGCAGGTATCACTTTTACAGTATCTTTTAAAAGGCTTATAGTGGCCTGGTTATAATCTGCTGCTTGAAACTTTTTCTTCAGGGCGGATACTACATCGTTTCTTTTCAGATTAATATAGCCCTGGCTATATGCCAGGGTTGTAAACAGTAAAAAAGCCGATAATGTAAAGAAGCCTCTTTTCATGATATTGCAGACGGGTGTGCTGCAAATGTAGTTGCTTCTGGCTGATGCAGAAAATTGAACTCTCACTTTCAGCATATCTGTTATATTTGCGGCTTCTTTACACCAGACTATTGATTATTATATGGCATTATTAGAAAAAAAGGTGATTGTAAAAAGATCATCTCTTCCCAATGCAGGGAAAGGTCTCTTCGCAAAGGAATTTATTCCTAAAGGCACCCGTATTGTTGAATATAAGGGAGAGATCACTACATGGAAGGAGGTAGAGCATAATGATGGAGAAAATGGCTATATCTACTATGTAAAGCGAAATCATGTGATTGATGCCAGCCGTACTACTGATGCACTTGCCCGCTATGCGAATGATGCCAGGGGGCTGGCAAGGGTAAAAGGTCTTGCTAATAATGCTGAGTATACAGAAGATGGCCTCAAAGTATTTATCGAATCAACTAAAGATATTCCGGCAGGGGCGGAAATACTGGTTGACTATGGCAAAGAATACTGGGATGTTATTCGGCA
>CAZTKV010000015.1:21894-28611 GCA_964614285.1 uncultured Chitinophaga sp.
ACCACATTATTTGCAGCACAGGCATCAATAATCATTTTATGGTTGACCGGATAGCCATTGCGGCTGAGTAGTAGTCTGCCTGTCATATGCCCAAGGATAGTGGTATAAGGATTTTCGATAGCTTTTATTAACCGTGTATTGGCTTTTTCTTCCGGCATCCCCAGGTTGCTATGTACAGATGCAATCACCAGGTCGAAGGTTTTTAGAACCATATCGGGATAATCAAGGCTTCCGTCATTCAGTATATCGCTTTCAATACTTTTAAATATCCTGAATGGTAATAGTTTGCTATTCAGTTCATCGATGTACCGGTGTTGTTCCCTGATACGATCTTCTTTCAGGCCATTGGCATAGAAGGCTGTTTGTGAGTGATCAGAGATCACCAGGTATTCATAACTCCGCTTAATGCATTCATTGGCCATTTCTTCAATTGTATTGCTGCCATCACTCCAGTTACTATGGCTATGGATAATGGAACGGATATCGGCGGGTTGTATGAGCACTGCTAATCGATTTTGGTTAGCTTTATCGATAATACCTGCAGATTCTCTGAGGCAGGGGAGTATATAGGGAATACCTGCTTGTTTGAATATACTTTCCTCATTGCTTCCAGCCGCTGCATAATTAATATTCTTAAATGTTTTACTAAATGCCGCTAAGAATTCGGCATTTCCGGTTGTTTTAAGAAGTTGCTCCGCCATATTTGTTCCACCAGTATATAACCGGAGTTTTAATCCATTCCTTAGTTTAAATAAAAGGCCTGATGAGTTTTCTTCCAGTAATTCAGGTGGTTGTGCCGTCTGGAATTTTGGTTTTATTATTTCGTTTGGTTCAAGGATTACAAATTCCAGCTCATCAATGGTTAGTTCCTGCCTTCGGTATCTTCCGGTTACATGCACTTTGTCAGGTGAAAATATTTTTTTCAGATAGTTGTCAACCTGGGGAAAAACTTCTTCTAGTTGAGCATATAAAAAATGCCCCTGGTTCTGAAAGTAGAATTCAATTGATTCCTGAACGTTCTTTTGGGTTTTTTCACCAAAACCTTTAAAAAGGGTTAGCCGGTTTTCATTACAGGCATACAAAAGTTCCCCGATAGATTCAATACCCATCTCTTTCCAGATCGTATTTATCTTTTTTGGACCAATACCTTTAATATTCAGCATTTCGATCACTCCCGGGGGAGTATTGCTGATATATTCATCAAGAGCTGATAATCTTCCTGTGTCCAGCATTTCGATCACTTTGCGGCCAACACTTTCTCCGATGCCTTTAATGCTGAAGATTTTTTCTCTTGGAGTGTCTTTTAACGATACCGGGAGCTTTTCTATATTAAAAGCTGCAACTCCATAGGTTTTCGATTTGAAGGAGTTTTCACCATGGATATCCATCAGTTTGGCAAGGAGGGAAAAGTTGTCGGCAATAGCTGCATTATCCATATATGCAATTTATAAAAGTCCGTTATTACCCCGGTAATAAAAAAGTCCTCCGGAGGCCGGAGGACTTTTGTAGTCGTTGAAAATGTATTCAACTTATTTCTTTTTCTTAGCAGCTTTTTTCTTAGCAGCTTTCTTTTTAGGAGCAGCTTTTTTAGCAGCTTTTTTCTTAGTAGCCATTTTGTTTGAATTTAATGTTTAGTAAAAATGGATTAACAGTAGTAAAAATAACAATTATTTTATACTACCCAAATTTTTTTTCCACAAAATTCAAAATGGATAAAAAGGCTTATGCTTCGGCAACTGCTACAGAAACGTAAGTTCTGTTGTTTCTTGCTTTACGGAATTCAACTACACCATCAGTTAATGCAAATAAAGTATAGTCTCTTCCAACACCAACATTCTTACCAGGATGATAAACTGTACCACGCTGACGAACGATGATGTTTCCGGAGACAGCAGGCTGACCACCAAAGATCTTTACACCAAGACGTTTGCTTTGTGAATCACGGCCGTTCTTTACGCTACCTTCACCTTTCTTATGTGCCATATCAGGATGTTTTTAAAATTAATGATTTAGTTAGCTTGATTGCATTATGCAATGCTGGTTACTTTGATTTTTGTATAAGCAGTACGATGACCTTTCTTTTTGTGAAAACCTTTTCTTCTTTTTTGCTTGTAAGCAATCACGGTATCACCTTTCACCTGGTCTACTATTTCAGCCTGTACTTTTGTACTTACTGAAGAACCAACAGAAAGCTTACCATCTGTATCAACCAGTAAAACTTCGAGGTTCAGTTTATCGCCGGCAGTTCCTTCCACATGAGGAACGTACAAAGTCTGGTCTTTTTCCACTTTGAACTGCTGCCCGGCTACTTTTACTACTGCTATCATACTCTTAAAATTAGGACGGCAAAGGTAAGGGGAAAAGTTGAAGCCGCAAACGGAAAATCAAAGATTTATGAACATTAAATGACCCTGTTTTGGCCGGGCATCTGCTATATTTGTAGCCCCCAAGGGGTTTCCATTTACTTTGAGTATGAAAATCAAGTCTTTCTTAGCTAAACCGTTTGCTTCATATATATATAAAGGTATCAGAAAAGGTATGGCTACAGCTGTAGCTGACCAGGAAAATATCCTTAAGTCGCTGTTGAAGATGGGGAAAAACACAGATTTCGGAAAGGAGTCTGGTTTAGATAAGGTCACTGATTACGAAGGATTTAAGCAAGCAGTGCCTGTAAGAGACTATGAACAGTTAAAGCCCTGGATCGAACGGGTAAAAGAGGGAAAGCATAATGTATTATGGAAAGGGAAGCCCATTTATTTCGCTAAAACTTCCGGTACCACCAGTGGCACCAAATATATTCCCATCACCAAAGAGTCTATACCAAATCACATCAATACAGCCCGGAATGCCCTGCTTTGTTACATGGCCGAAACCGGGAATACCAAATTTGCTGACGGTAAACTGATCTTTTTGTCTGGCTCTCCTGAACTCGAAAGAGTAGGTGGCATACCCACCGGACGTTTAAGCGGGATTGTGAACCATCATGTACCCAAATATCTTCGTACCAACCAGATGCCTTCTTATGAAACGAATTGTATCGAGGATTGGGAAACCAAACTGAATAAGATTGTGGATGAAACGATCAGCCAGAATATGACCCTTATCAGCGGGATACCACCATGGATGCAGATGTATTTTGATGAACTGATCAAAAGAAGCGGAAAAAAAGTAGGTGATTTATTTCCCAACTTTAGTGTGATGGTACAAGGAGGTGTGAATTTCGAACCATATAAGGCCAAGTTGTTTGAAAGTATCGGCAGAAAGGTTGATACAATTGAATTGTTTCCTGCCAGCGAAGGTTTTTTTGCCTTCCAGGACTCACAGGAAGCGGAAGGATTATTATTGAATACCAATAGCGGCATCTTTTTTGAATTTGTTCCGGCCGGCGAAATCTTTAATGAGAACCCCATAAGATTGTCATTAAAGGATGTAAAAGTGGGTGAGAATTATGCGATGATCATTAACAGCAATGCAGGACTTTGGGGTTATAATATCGGGGATACCGTAAAATTTGTTTCTGTAGATCCCTACCGCCTGATCATATCTGGAAGAACAAAGCATTTCATTTCTGCATTTGGTGAACATGTGATCGGTGAAGAAGTAGAATACAGTATGAAAAAAGTAACGGAAGAACAAAATGTACGCATCACAGAATTTACTGTGGCTCCTTTTGTAAGCAGTGATGAAGGTAAATCATATCATGAGTGGTTCATTGAGTTTGAAACAATGCCTTTGAATATAGTTGCATTCACCGCCAGGCTTGATATGGTCTTACGGCAAAAGAATGTATATTATGATGACCTGATCAGTGGCAATATTCTTCAGCCGCTGAAAGTAACAGCTGTGCGGAGGAATGGATTCATCGATTACATGAAATCTATTGGTAAATTAGGCGGGCAGAATAAAGTACCACGACTGAGTAATGACAGAAAAATTGCCGATGAATTAATAAAATGGACTGAAACTCCAAAGACAGCATAATGAGTGCAGAACAACCTATAAAGCGAATAGCCATTTTTGGTTCTACCGGTTCCATCGGAACGCAGGCACTGGATGTGATTGCCGCCAATACAGATAAATTTTCAGCAGAGGTACTAACTGCGCAAAGCAATGATGATTTGCTTATCAGGCAGGCATTACAATTCAATCCCAACGTGGTGGTGATTGGCGATGAAAAAAAATATACTAAGGTTAAAGAAGCCCTTTCGTCCACGGATATAAAAGTATTTACCGGGGAGAAGGCATTAGAGGAAGTGGCTGCCATGGATTGCTATGACCTGATGCTGGCCGCTATTGTGGGATATGCAGGTTTGAAGCCAACATTAAATGCTATAAGTAATGGTAAAACCATTGCCCTTGCTAACAAGGAAACATTGGTGGTAGCAGGTGATATCATTATGCGTAAAGCAGTGGAGAACAGGGTGCCGGTCATCCCGGTTGATTCTGAACATTCTGCCATTTTTCAATGCCTGGTCGGAGAGACCAGGAACAGGATCGATAAAGTTATTTTGACTGCATCAGGCGGACCTTTTATCGGGCGGAAACCTAATTATCTCGTCAACGTAAAAAGAGAACATGCTTTGCAGCACCCCAATTGGAGCATGGGAGCGAAAATAACGATTGATTCTGCTACGTTGATGAATAAAGGATTGGAAATGATCGAGGCCAAATGGTTGTTTAATCTGAAACCAGAACAAATTCAGGTGGTCATTCATCCCCAGAGTATTATTCATAGCATGGTGCAGTTTGAAGATGGGAGTATCAAGGCGCAGATGGGATTACCTGATATGAAATTGCCCATCCAGTATGCATTGGGTTTTCCTAAAAGGATACCTAATAGTTTTCCCCGCTATGATTTCAAAAAGGTAAGCACCCTCACTTTTGAGGAACCTGATATTAAGACATTCAGAAACCTTGCACTGGCACAGGAAGCCTTGGGTAAGGGTGGTAACCTGCCTTGTGTTATGAATGCGGCGAACGAAATTGCAGTCTATGCCTTTCTCAGGAACCGGATCAACTTCCTGGATATGACGGATGTTATAGAAAAAACAATGCAGCAGATACCTTTTATTGAGAAACCTACGCTGGAGGAATATTTTGACAGCGACGGCGAGGCCCGTAACTTTGCAGCTGATTTAATTAAACTGTAGAACCAATTCTAAATCTGCTTCCGGTTTAGATTTTTTATTTTAGAACTAATTATGAATATAATAGCGATTAATTGGTCAAATGTAGGCTTGCAGGCAGGTCAATTATTACTTGCGTTATCAATACTTGTGATCTTACATGAGTTCGGTCATTATATCACTGCTAAATGGTTTAAATGCCGGGTGGAGAAATTCTTTTTGTTTTTTGATCCCTGGTTTGCGCTGGTAAAAAAGAAAGTAGGTGATACTGTTTATGGAATTGGCTGGTTACCGCTGGGCGGGTATGTGAAGATATCCGGAATGATTGACGAGAGTATGGATAAAGAAGCGATGAAGCAACCTCCCCAGGAGTGGGAATTCAGAAGCAAGCCGGCATGGCAGCGCTTGATTGTGATGTTGGGGGGAGTGATCATGAATATTCTTGTTGCCTTTGTTATCTATGCTTTTATCTTAATGATCTGGGGAGATAAGAAAATCCCTGCAGCTTCAATGAAATATGGAGTACATGTAGTAGACAGTACCATGTACAAAATGGGTATTCGTAATGGTGATAAAATTTTAGAGATTGATGGAAAGGAAGTGGCAGATTATGAAAAACTGAGGCGCAGTTTATTGCTGGGTAGTTCTGTTACTGTTGACAGGAATGGTCAAAAAGTGAATCTGACACTGGACGAGGACCTGATCGGGCAGTTAGTGGAGAACAGAAATAAAGAAGTGAGTGGTTTTGTGGAGGTAAGGAAACCCGCCATCGTATTTTTTGTGCCTGATACCTCAAATGCCTATAAAGCCGGGTTACGAAAAGATGATAAACTGATAGCTATAGATTCTGTCCGGTTTGAGTTTTATGATGAATTACAGAACCAGTTGAACCTGAAAAAAGATAAAACGGTTCAGCTAACAGTTGAGAGGGCCGGTCAGGAGATCAGTTTTCCTGTCCCGATCAGCAACGAAGGAAAGATTGGGTTTGCTCCTTATGGCTATAATTATCAGCAAATGGATAGCCTTGGGTGGGTAAAACTAAATGTGATAAAGTATGGTTTTTTGGCAGCTTTTCCTGCCGGAGTGAAAAAAGCAGGTAATGAATTAATGTTTTATATCGACCAGTTCAAGAAGATATTAAATCCCAAAACCGGAGCCTACAAAGGGGTAGGTGGTTTTAAAGCGATGGGATCAATCTTTCCCAAGTATGGCTGGGATTGGGAGCAATTTTGGAGAATTACAGCTTTTTTATCAATTGTACTTGCATTTATGAACCTGTTGCCTATCCCGGCGTTGGATGGTGGTCATGTAATGTTTACACTATATGAAATGATAACCCGCAGGAAACCCAATGAAAAATTCCTCGAGTATGCGCAGGTGGTGGGTATGGTATTGTTATTGGGATTGATGTTGTACGCAAATGGAAATGACTGGTTTGGATGGGGAAAATGATTTTAGTTAGATATTAAACTTTTATCTATCGGAATGTACCATAATGGGGGCGTTTGGTTTTGACAGCGTAGCTCTTTGAAAGTGTAAGCATGTACTGCGTTGCGTAATTAGCAGTTGAATCTGAATACGAAAACTATAA